>SKPT01000505.1 GCA_007119405.1 Phycisphaeraceae bacterium | reverse complement strand
CCTGCCGGTCTCCGCCGAGGTTGCCGTCGAGGCGCTGGCGTCGATCGGCGTGGAAGCGGACTTCCTCAAGGAGGAAGACGAGCAGGCGAGCGAGTGAAGCGCGACGGGCGCGAACCCCCACCGCGGACGATGGGCTTGACGGTCCATCCTCCGTATTTCTCAGCATCGCAGGGCGTTAAACATGAATGAGCGAGGGCGGACATTGACCGGCTGGCAGCGCCGGCGGCAGACCACGCTTCGCGTCACGATCGGCGACGTCGTGGCCCGCAGCCTCATCACCTTCGGCGGGATGGCGACCATCCTCGCCGTGCTGGGCGTGTGCCTCTTCCTGGTCTGGGAAGCGGCGCCACTCTTCTTCGCCGGCGAGTCACGCGAACAGGCAGCCTACAGCCAGCCCTGGGACAACCCCGCCCCCGCCACCGTGCAGCCGCTGCACCTGGCGGTGGACGATCATCGCACGCTGGCGTGGGCGGTGATGCCCGACGGCCAGCTCCACGTCTTCCTGCTCGAAACCGGCGAGCTCGTCCACCAGCGGCAGCTCTTCCCCGCTCGCGAGATGACCGCCGCATCGTTCGGCGAACGCGGCGGCGATGCGGTGTTCGGCTTCGCCAACGGCCAAATTCAGCGCGGCGACATCACCTTCGAGACGCAGTTCCTCAACCATGACGACGTGCCCGCGTCCTACCACGACATGGCGGTAAACGAGGTGCGGGCGTATGAGGATGCCTCGCTGCTGATGACGCCGGGCGACCAGTTCCGCCTTCGCCGCGTCAACGTGTCGCTGGACGAGCCCGCCGAGTTGAGCGAGCCGTCGGCGATCGTTCGCCTCAGCCACACGATGCGCCGCTCCGGGCCGATGATCGCCAGCTACACGGAGGACGGCCGACTGCTGCTGAACGAGATCCGGCAGCGGCGGAACCTGATGACCGGCGAGGTGCGCGTCGAGCTGCGCGACCGCGAGCTGCCGTTTCGGCTGCCCGCCGACCGCGACGCGCCGGACCACGTGCACATCGTGGGCCTGGGCGACAACATCTTCGTGGTCTGGGACGATGGGCTGCTGCTTCGCTACGACCTGCGCGACCGCAACGACCCGCGCGTGGTCGAGGCGGTGGACCTGGTGCCCGAGCAAGGCGAGCGGTTGACCGCGACGGGGTTCATGCTCGGCCGGCACAGCCTGGTCACGGGTGACTCGCTGGGCCGGACGCGCGTCTGGTTCCGCGTCCCCGTTGACGAGGCTGACGACGCCGACGTCGCGGTGGTCGCCGAGGTCGAGGGCGACGGCCTGCGCATGGTCAACGCCCACGAGCTGCCGGGGCCCGAGGCGGTGGGGGTGACCGACTTCGGGCGCTCGCTGCGCAGCCGCATGCTCGCCATCGGTTATGCCGACGGGTCGATCCGGCTGTACCACGTCACCGCCAACAACCTCGTGCTCGAGACCCGCGCCGCGGGCGATCGCCCGATCGACCTCTTGACCATGGCCCCGCGCGACAACGGCATCGTCGCCGTGACCGACCAGCGGGTGCATGACTGGGCGATCAGCACGCGGCACCCGGCGATCACCGCCCGATCCATCTTCACGCCGGTGTGGTACGAAGACTACACCCGCCGACTGCACATGTGGCAGTCCTCGGCCGCGACGGACGACTTTGAGCCAAAGTACGGCCTGGTGCCGCTGATCTTCGGCACGCTCAAGGCGACCATCTACTCGATGATGTTCGGCCTGCCGCTGGCGCTGCTGGCGGCGGTCTACACAAGCGAGTTCCTGCATCGCAAGGTGCGGGCGAAGATCAAGCCGGTCATCGAGATGATGGCCTCGCTGCCGAGCGTGGTGCTCGGCTTCGTCGCGGCGCTGGTGATCGCCCCGATCGTCGGCCGCTTCGTCCCGGTCATGCTCCTGACGTTCATCACCATCCCGCTGACCTACCTGGTCTGCGCGCACCTCTGGCAACTGCTGCCCTACCGCTGGCACGTGCGGCTGAGCGAGTGGCGGTTCTCGTTCATCCTCGCCTCCACCCCGGTGGCGCTGAGCCTGGCTCTGCTCGGCGGGCCGGTCATCGAATGGCTGATCTTCTCCGGCGACACGCGCGGCTGGCTGGGCGGGCAGGTGGGCACAGGCGCGCCGGGGTGGTTCATGCTCCTGCTTCCGGTCAGCGCGCTGCTCGTGGCGCTTCTCTTCTCCATGGTCATCAACCCGCGGCTGCGGCAGATGGGCGAGGACTGGCCTCGCTCAAAGCTCGCGCCGCTGGAGCTGGCGAAGTTCGCCGGCGGCGTCGCACTCACCGTCGCCCTCGCCGCCTTCGCCGGGCTGCTGCTGGCGGGCTATCCCTGGCACTGGTTCGCCGCCACGCCGCCGATCGCACTGGACCCGCGCGGCTCGTTCGTCATCGGCGGGCTCGATCTCTCGCCCATCGGCGCCTACGCCCAGCGCAACGCCCTGGTGGTGGGCTTCGTCATGGGATTTGCGATCATCCCCATCATCTACACCATCGCCGAGGACGCGCTCAACGCCGTGCCCGATCACCTGCGCTCGGCGTCACTGGGCGCCGGCGCGACACCCTGGCAGACGGCCATCCGCCTGGTCGTGCCCACCGCCATGAGCGGGCTTTTCTCGGCGTCGATGATCGGACTGGGACGGGCGGCCGGCGAGACGATGATCGTGCTGATGGCCGCGGGCAACACGCCGGTGCTGGAGATGAACATCTTCAACGGCTTCCGCACACTCTCGGCCAACATCGCCGTGGAGCTTCCCGAAGCCGCCGCGGGCGGCACGCACTACCGCATGCTCTTCATGGCGGCGCTGGTGCTCTTCACCCTGACGTTCATTGTCAACACCGTCGCCGAGACGGTGCGACTGCGATTCCGCAAACGGGCGTTCCAACTATGACGACGGTAAGCAGGCAGTGCAACCAGGACCGCGGCTCAGCCCGCGCGACGCCACCGGCGGTGTCGGGAACGACCCGCCGCAAGCGGCGCGGCCCGTCGCTGACCGCGCACGGCGAGCCGATGGTCTGGCTGATCGGCGGCGGGCTGGCGATCTGCTCGTGCATGATCCTCGCCCTGCTCGCACTCGTGGTGTTCAATGGCGCCGCGACCTTCTGGCCCCGGGCGATCGTGGAGCTGACCATCGCCGACGGGCAGGTGGTCATGGGCCCGGTGGCGCGCGGCGAGTACTTCGAAGCCGGCGCCCCGGCGGAAGCGGATGTCGTGGATGACCCGGCCTCCGAAGCGGCGCCCGCGCCTGCCGCCGCGCCGCCAGCCCCCGACGACGAACTCGTCACAGAAGAGCACGCCGAGGCGGGCGTGCTGGGCCTGGTGCGCCGCGACCTCATCCAGGTGGGCAACCGCGAGCTGTTCGGCACGCCCTTCCAGTGGGTCAGCCGCGCCAGCGTCGAAAGCGAGCGCCTGCCGCAGTGGGCGATCTTCGTCGAGCGCCGCACCTGGGGCCCGATGGTCGGCACGCCCGCGGCGTTCATCATCGACGGCGAGGAGGTCGCGTCGACGCCCGCCGAGGTGTGGGCCATGTTCGAGCAGCACCACCCGGCCGTGCGGCAGCGCCACGCCCAGCGGCGGGTGCTGGAGCGCGTCGACAGCGGCGGCGTCAACGATCGCGAGGAAGCCGCACGCCTGAACCTAGTGCAGACCCGCCTGCGTTACGGAACCGACAGCGACGCCTATGCCGCCGCGATGCAGGAACTCGAAGAGGTGCGCGCCTGGGCCCAGCAACGCCACGCCGAGATCCGCGAGCAGATCGACCTGCTCAACGACCAGAACGATCGCTATCGCCTCGTCACCGACACCTCGCGCGTCGAGGCGGTCGAGCAGGAGTCCGTGGCGTGGACGCAGGCGACGCCGACGCTCCAGGCCGACCTGCCCACGCCCGGAGGCGACTTCGCGCGGTGGCGCGTCGTCGACGGCTCGCTGAGCATACGCATCGAAGCCGAGCCCGAGGCCGAGGACAACGGTGAGGCGACGCTCATCCTGGCGGCCCACGATGACGGGGCCGGCACGCTCGTGCAGACCGCGGGCTCGGCGCGGCTGGTCTCCGGCGTCCTCGACAGGCGCGGCAATCGCGTGACGCTGGAAGTGGACGCAGACCGGCCCGCCAACCTCCCGGTGCTCGCCAGCTACGACATGCAGCAGCAGCGCGAGCTGGGCCTGGACCAGATCGTGCGGGCCTACCCCGCCAACCAACTGACGTTGACCCGCAAGGCCGGCATCTACCTCGATCGCTGGTGGGAGTTTCTCACCGAGCGCCCGCGTGAGGCGAACACCGAGGGCGGCGTGCTGCCGCCGATCGTCGGCACGGTGACCATGACGCTCTTGATGTGCTTCCTGGTCGTGCCCTTTGGCGTGCTGGCGGCGCTCTACCTGCGCGAGTACGCCAAGGCCGGGCCCATCGTCAGCGCGGTGCGCATCGCGGTGAACAACCTCGCCGGCGTGCCGAGCATCGTCTTCGGCGTCTTTGGCCTGGGGTTCTTCTGCTACATCGTCGGCGACTTCATCGACAGTGGGCCGACGCACGCCGCGCCCAACTACCAGTGGATCACCGCCCTGGCTGCGCTTGTGCTGGTGACGCTCGTCGCCGCGGGGGCGACGATGCTGCGCCTGCGGGCGACGGACGATCGGCAGTGGTCCGTGCGCATGCTCGGCTACGTCACCACCGGGCTCTGGATCGTCGTCGCCGGCGTCGTGCTCTGGCTGGTCATCCGCAACCCCTTCTTCGGCGGCTTCTTCCCCGCCCAGGCGGCCGAGGGCACCCCGGTGTTCAACAAGGGCGGCGTGCTCTGGGCGTCGCTGACGCTCGCACTGCTCACCCTGCCCGTCGTCATCGTCGCCACCGAGGAGGCGCTCGCGGCCGTGCCGGGCTCGATGCGCGAAGGCTCCTACGCCTGTGGCGCCAGCAAGTGGCAGACCATCCGGCGAATCGTCCTGCCCCGGGCGATGCCCGGCATCATGACGGGCATGATCCTCGCCATGGCGCGCGGCGCGGGCGAGGTCGCCCCGCTGATGCTCGTCGGCGCGGTGACCATGGCGCAGGAGCTGCCGGTCAGCGGCTCGGCACCCTTCCTGCACCTGGACCGCAGCTTCATGCACCTGGGCTTCCACATCTACGACGTGGGCTTCCAGAGCCCGGACAGTGAAGGCGCCAAGCCCATGGTCTACACCACGACGCTGCTGCTGATCGGCATCATTGCGATGCTCAACGTCTCCGCCTTCTTCCTGCGGACCCGACTGCGACGCCGCTTCGCCGAAGCACAGTTCTGATCCCTTACACGACGCGAGAGATGCACATGAACGCACAGATAACAGACGGACACGCCACGGTCTCGGGCAAGCTCGACGCCATCGCCCGCGGTGAAGCGGTGGACTCCGCCACGCACCCCGCGCTGGCCGACGAGCCCTGCGTCCTGGACATCGAGCGCTTCAACCTCTGGTACGCCCAGGTCCAGGCGCTCTACGACGTGACCATGCGCATCGCCCGCGGCAAGGTCACCGCGCTGATCGGGCCCTCCGGCTGCGGCAAGTCGACGCTGCTGCGCTCCGTCAACCGCCTCAATGACCTGATCGACATCGCCACCACCACCGGCCAGATGTACCTGAGTGGCGACCCGATCTACCATCCGGCCGTCGACGTCATCGAGCTGCGCAAGCGCATGGGCATGGTCTTCCAGAAGTCCAACCCCTTCCCCATGTCGATCTACGAGAACGTCGTCTACTCCCTGCGGATCGACGGCGAACGCAAGCGCAGCGTCCTCGACGCCGTCTGCGAAAAATCCCTCCGCGCCGCGGCGCTGTGGGACGAGGTCAAGGATCGCCTGCGCGAGTCCGGCCTGAGCCTCTCCGGCGGCCAGCAGCAGCGCTTGTGCATCGCCCGCGCCATCGCCGCCGAGCCCGAGGTGCTGCTCATGGACGAGCCCTGCTCGGCGCTCGATCCGCTGGCCACGAGCAAAATCGAAGATCTGATCCAGGAGCTCAAGGGCGACTACTCCGTGCTGATCGTCACCCACAACATGCAGCAGGCCTCACGCGTCAGCGATTACACCGCCTTCATGTACCTGGGCCGGCTGATCGAGTACGGCCCGACGGTCGACATGTTCACCAAGCCCCAGCTCCGCGAGACCGAGGACTACATCACCGGCCGCTTCGGTTGATCGGCCGCCAGCTTCGGAACACCACCCATGCCCATTCACCTGCATCGACAGATCGACAAGCTCAAGACCATGATCTCGCGCCTGGCGGCGATGGTCGAACAGCACGTCACCGACGCGCTCGCCGCCGTCCAGGATTTCGACGTGGAACGCGCCCGCGCCGTCATCGACGCCGACGACGTCATCGACCGCTACGAGCTGGACATCGAGGAGGAGTGCCTCCATACCCTCGCCCTGCACCAGCCGGTGGCGTTCGACATGCGCTACATCATCGCCATTCTCAAGATCAACAACGAGCTGGAGCGCATCGGCGACCTGGCGGTGAACATCGCCGACCAGGCCCAGTTCCTCGCCGACGAGCGCCAGACCACCGGCCCACTGCCCTTCAACCTCGAGGCCATGGCCGCCAAGGCCCGTGACATGCTGCGCCAGAGCCTCGACGCCCTGGTCAACGTCGACCCGCACCTGGCGCGGCGCATCTGCGAGCTCGACGACGAGATCGACGCGATCCACGGCGCGATGTACGACCGCGTCGCCAGCGCCATCCGCGACGACGTGGACAAGCTCGAGCTGTACATGCACACCCTGAGCGTCTCGCGCAACCTCGAACGGATCGGCGACCACGCGGTGAATATCGCCGAGGACGTGCTCTACATCACCGAGGGCGACATCTTCCGCCACGGCGGAAAGCCGACACCGTCCCAGAGCGGTGACGACGAGCTACGAAGGTGACTCTTCCGCCGGCCCCATCGGCAGATGAATGCGAAAGGTGCTGCCCCGGCCGGGCTCGCTGTCCACCGCCACCCACCCGCCGTGCGCCTGCGCCACGTGCTTGACGATCGACAGGCCCAGGCCCGTGCCCCCCAGCGCCCGGCTGCGCGCGCGATCGGTGCGATAAAACCGCTCGAAAATCCGCGGCAGGTGCTCCGGCTCGATGCCCCGGCCCTGGTCGGACACGCTGATCACCAGCTCATCGTCCTGCGGCGTGGCCCGCACCTCGATCCGCGTCTCCTCGGCGCTGTACTTGATCGCGTTGTCGACCAGGTTCGTCACCGCCTGCTCGAACAACGGTGCATTCAGCGGCGCCACCAGCTCACCGTCGCACGCGGTTTCCACGGCAATCCGCTTCTGCTCGGCCTGGGGCTGACACACCTCCAGCGCGCTGGCGAGCACCGGCGCGACGCGGTGCGGCTTGAGCTCGGCGCGGATCTGCTCGCCCTCCTGCTCCAGCCGCGCCAGGCTCAGCAGATCGTCGACGATCGCCGCCAGCCGATCCGACTGCCGGGCGATCATCTCCAGAAACTTGCGGGCGTCCGCGTCATGCGCCGGGTCGTCCGCGAGCGTCTCCACGGCCGCCTTGATCGTGCTCACCGGCGTCTTGATCTCGTGGGAGACATTGGCGACAAAGTCGCGCCGCACCGCTTCCAGCCGGCGTAACCGGGTCACGTCATGCAGCACCAGCACCGCGCCGATCTCCCGTCCCTCGCCGTCGCGCAGCAGCGCGCTTTGGGCTTCAAAGATGCGCCGCTCGTTCACGCCGTCGGCCGCACGATTTAGCGTGATCTCCTCCTTCAGCGACGTGCCACGTTCCGCGGTGCGATCGACGAACGCCTGGAGCGCGACGTTGCGCACCACCACCGCCATCGGCCGGCCGATGCACGCCTCGGCGTCGAGCCCCAGCAGCTCCGCGGCCGCCTGGTTCACGCTCAGGATGCGCTCCTCCCGGTCCACCGCGATCACGCCCTCGATCATCGACGACAGCACGGCGCTGAGCTCGTTGCGCTGCCGCACCACCGTCTCGAAGCGATCCTCGAGCTGCGCCGCCATCCGGTTCAGCGACCCGGCCAGCGACGCCAGCGGCCGGGGCCCCTCCACGCCCACGCGCAGGCTCAGCTCCCCCTCCGCCAGCCGCCGCGCCGCCCGCATCAGCCGCCACACCGCCGGCCCGACCGCCAGCGCCACCACCGCCAGCGCCAGCACGAACCCCGCCAACATCCATAACGCCGCGCTCAACACACTCAACTCCTGCCTGTCACGATTCGCTCAAGCGATAACCCACCCCACGCACCGTCTCGATCATCCGCCCCGGCTCGCCAAGCTTGCGCCGCAATGACACCACCTGCACGTCGACCGAGCGATCGGTGACCGCGGCCATGCCCTCATGCACCATCTCGATGATCTGCTGCCGCGTGAACACCCGTCCCGGCCGACGCGCCAGCGCCGCGAGCAGGCGAAACTCCGTGGCCGTCAACGCCACCGCCTCGCCGCCGACCAGCACCTCATGGCGGCCCAGGTCAATGCGGATCGGCCCGGCCTGGATCATCGGCGGCGCGTCCGACTCGCCTTCCGCATCCGCCCCCTGCCGCCGCAGCACCGCCCGCAGCCGTGCCAGCAGCACGCGCGGGCTGAACGGCTTGGTCACGTAGTCATCGGCGCCCAGCTCCAGCCCGCGCACAATGTCCGCCTCCTCCCCGCGGGCCGTGAGCATCACGATCGGCACCGCCCGCGTCGCCTGCCGCGACCGCAGCGATCGGCACACCTCCAGCCCATCCATGCCCGGCAGCATCAGATCCAGCAGCACAAGCTCCGGCGGATCCGCCCGCGCCAGACGCAACCCCTCCTCGCCACTGTCCGCCGTCGCCACCACGTACCCCTCGCGCGCCAGGTTGTACTGAAGCAGGTGCAGCAGGTCCGGCTCATCCTCGACGATCAGCACCCGCGCCCCGTCAACGCCGTGTTCCTCATTGACGTTCATCGTTCAAGATCCATCAGGGCTGCCCGGGGCAGAGGTGTAGTCTAACCCGCTGCGCTGACCGCGACGAAAAAAACAGAGCGACCCGGGGGCGTCAGCCGGGCCGCTCCGATCTCCGCCTCGGCGGATAGCACGCGCCTGCCATTTCAGAAAAGCAACTGCACCTGCGATCGAATGACAAACTGGTTCTTCTCCATCGGGTTGTCCGCGAGCAGCCCCAGGCCGTTGCTCGCCCCGGCAAAACCGCTCATGGAGTTGAGCGCCCAGACCACGTCGCTGCTCCACTTCAGAGCGTGGCCGTTGATGTACCAGTTCACGCCCGCGGTCACGAGGCTCACGGTGTCGGCGCCCGCCCGGCCGCTGTCGGGCATGAGCTGCTCGAAGCGCGCGAACGGCTCGACCCGGTCGTCGATCATGTACCCGCCCTGCACCAGCCAGCCAAAATCATCGAACTTGGCGGCCCCGCTGCCGACGCGGGTGTCGTGCCGGCCGATCACTGCGGCGTAGATACCGACATTCTGCATGTACACGGACCCGTCGACGGTCCAACTGAAGTAGTCGACGGTGGTGCTGT
>SKPT01000493.1 GCA_007119405.1 Phycisphaeraceae bacterium | reverse complement strand
CTGAGCATCGGATACATGGAGGACCAGGCCGTCTACGTCAGCGACGCGCTGGCGGCGGTGCGCAACGTCGTCATCGTCGCGGCGGTGTTGGTGATCCTGGTGATCTACATGTTCCTCGGCAGCGTGCGGCAGGTGGCGGTGATGATCGTCGTCCTGCCGGCAATCCTGCTGGTGAACTTCGCGCTGATGTGGCTGGCGGGCTTTTCGCTGAACATCTTTTCGCTGGGCGGGATCGTCGTGGCGGTGGGCGTGGTGCTGGACAACTCGACGGTGGTGCTGGAGAACATCGCCCGCCTGCGCCAGGCCGAGCCGGCGACGCCCATGCGGCAGCTCGCGGTCGAGGCGACGCGGCAGGTGGGCCCGGCGATCGTGGCGGCGACGCTGGCGTACATGGCGCTGTTCGCCCCGTTCCTGCTCGTGCCCGGGCTGGCGAGCCTGCTGCTGCGCGAGCTAATCCTGGTCATCGCCGGCATCGTGGCGCTGAGCCTGCTGGCCGCGGTGACGTTGACCCCCATGCTGGCGGTGACGCTGATGCGGCAGACGGCGACGCCCAAGACGTCGCGCTTTCAGCGCGCCTTCGCGCAGGTCACGGCCATCTACGGACGGGTGCTCGCATGGCTGATTCAGCAGCGCTTCGCGTGGCGCCTGGGGCGCTGGCGCGGGCCCGCGACGCGCCTGGTCTGGCCGACGATTGGTGCGTTCGCCATCGCCGCGGCGGCGGGGCTGTGGATGCTGCCGGGGCTGGGCTTCGAGTTCCTGCCCGCCATGGACGACGGCCGCATCACCGTGCGCGTGCGCATGGACACGGGCACCTCGGTGGCGACGACCGATGTGCTGGTGCGCCGCCTCGAGCGGGCGCTGGCGGAGGAGCCGCTGATCGAAAGCGCCTTCGCGCTCAGCGGCGGGCGGTCGCGCGGGCTCTTTACGCACGAGCACGCCAACGAGGGGGAGATCAACATCCAGCTCCTGCCGCGCTCGCAGCGGCCAATCAGCACCGACGCGTTCGTGGGCCAGCTTCGGCAGCGTCTGCGCAACATCGAGGCGGCCGGGGCGCGCGTGCAGTTCCGCCAGCCGTCGACGCGCGGCGTGCGCGCCGGGGCCGGCGGGGCGTCGGACATCGTCGTGAAGATTCAGGGCGGGCACGTGCCGACGTTGCTCGAGCTCGCCAACGACACGGCCGCGCAGATGCGCGGGCTGGCGTACCTGGCCAACGTCGACGTCGCGGTGGACATAGATCGGCCGGAGTACCAGGTGCACATCGACCGCACGCGGGCGGCGGACCTGGGCCTGTCGGTGCGCGACGCCGCGGCCGCGCTCCAGACGCTCGTCGGCGGCCGCGTCGCCACGCGCTACAAGGAAGCCGACGAGCACTACGACGTGCGCGTGATGGTCGCCGAGCCGGCGCTCGCCTGGCCCGCGGACGTCGGCGCGCTGCTGCTGGACGTGCGCGGCGGCGGACGCGTGCGCCTGCACGAGCTCGCCGAGGTACGCACGGCCCATGGGCCGGTGGAAATCACGCGCGAGAACCAGGTCAACCAGGTGCTTGTCACCGCCGACGCCGCGGGCGTCGCGCTGGGCCAGGCGCTGGCCGAGCTTCAGGAGGAACTGGGCCGGTTGAACCTGCCCCCGGGCTACCGCTTCGACTTCGGCGGACAGGCGGAGCAGATGCTCGAGATGCGGCGGACGATGGTGCTCATCGTCGGCTTCGCGCTGTTCTTCGCCTTCGTCGTGCTGGCGGTGCAGTTCAACCGTCTGGGTTTGCCGGCGCTGATTCTCGTGACGCTGCCGGTGTCGCTGGCGGGCATGGCGGCGGCGCTGTGGCTGACGGGCATGGCGCTGGGCGCGACCGTGTTCATCGGCGTGTTGGTGGTCGTGGCGGTGACCGTCAACGACGGCGTGCTGCTGCTGAACTTCGCCCAGGACATTCGCACGCAGCGCGGCCTGGATCGCGCCGCGGCGGTGATCGAGGCGGCGTGCGTCCGCCTGCGCCCACGCGTGATGACCAGCGTCTCGGTCATCGCCGGCCTGCTGCCGCTGGCGCTGAATGTCGGCGCCGGCGGCGACATGCTCCAACCCATGGCGGTGGCGGCGATCGGCGGCCTGCTCGCGGAGATCCTCGTCGCACTCGTGCTCATGCCAGCACTCTACGCGGCTGGGACACCACGCCATCGCGAAGCGGTCGCGACATCGCCGGCCGCGGAGTATGTGCAGCGGCCAGGATGACATCCGCGCCCCGTTGCTGGTGCTCCAGGGCGATCATGATGTGCGCGTGCCGCCGGAGGAGTCCGAGCAGATCGTCGCGACGGTTCGTCGCAACGGGGGCGTCGCCGACTACCTGACCATCGTCAGCCCGCATTCACCCGTCGGCCCGGCCCACCTGGTGCGCTACGACTGGCAAGGCGTGCAGGAACGCGGCGAACCCGACGGATACCGTGAGCGTTTCGGCAACCACCCCCTGTTCGTGCGCAACCTGGCGCGCTCGCTGCTGGAGCACGGCCCGGTCGAAGACGCCCAGCAGGTGCTGCGCCAGAACATCGAGCTGTCCAACGATCGCTGGGCGTACGAACGCCTGGCCGAGACGCACCTGGAGCAGGGTGACCAGGACGCCTGGCTGCGCGTGCTCGACGAGTACCTGGCCCATGGCGAGGAGTCGGCGCTGGACAAGCCCGCGGTTGCGCGCACCATCGCCTATCACCTCAACGTCCAGGGCCGCTTCGACAAGGCCGAGCCCTACGCCCGCCGCGCCGCGGGCAGTGGCGCGGCCTGGGGGATGCGCGTGCTCGCCGAGACGTACGAGGCCATGGGCCAGTACGCCCAGGCCGAGCGCCTGCTGCGACGCATGCACGAGCGCTACGGCGCCAGCCGGTACAGCTGGTATTGGTTCGTCCGGCGCACCGGCCACGGCGACGCCGAGCTTGCCAACCACGCTTCCGGCCGCAGCGTGTTCAAGCTACTCCAGGTCGGAGCGGTCATTGTTCCGGTCACGCCTGCCGGCCTCATGGGGTAACTCACTACCGCGTCGCTCCGCATCGTAGAGGCGGAACACTTGATCACGGTTGTCGCGGTGCGGCTCATCCGGGTTCGTCTCGCCGACCCCGTAGCCACCATCGTCCCTCAGGTTGGAGCCAACGCTGTACACGATCCTGCCGGTGTCGCTGGCCCGGTAGCGCATGGGCTGGCCATCCAGCGGGTCGATGGGCGGAGCGATGTCGAGGTCGGCAAGGCTCTCGGGCCACCGGCCATGCTCCCGGCGAAACGACTCAACATGCAGCGCGGCGATGGCGGTGTGCAGCCTCGCCTGTATCACTGCGAACGTGCGCACGGCGCCATCCACGCCCGCCGCCTCGCCCGAGCGGATACCGCCGGTTTCGTCTTGAAGCCGAGCCAGTGCCGGCCAATCCTCGCCCAGCGATCGCATCCGCTCCTGGGCGTCAAGCATCTCGTGGATCCCCCGGGCATGGATGCGCTTGGCCCAGCCGGGGCAGACGATCCCCCACGCCTGCAATGCGCGGATGGCCGACTCCTCCCACCACGGTGGTTCAATCGCGCCGCCAGCGAACAGGTGGGCGAACAGACGCTGGACCTGGCGCCTGCCCATCCAACCATACATCAACACGCGCAGAGGATCCTCGCCATGCTCCAGCCGTGAGGCGATCTCCGACTCCACCGCCATGAGGCCGCGTGAGTACCACGCGTCAGCGCGCGCCCCCAGGGCCTGACCCAACCGCCTCAATGTCGCCGCATCCGGCTCCAGCCGGCTGAGCAGACGCTCGACGTCATCGATCGCAAGGGCGTCGATGCTGACCTGCACCAACGCCATCGTCAGGCCCGGCTCATCATCGAACGATGCATTCAACGCCAACGTGTGCTCGATCCAGTCGGCGGCGGCGACAGCATCGCCTTGTGCCTCGGCATGCAGCCCCAGGGCCGACAGCCGTCGCGCAGCCGTCCTCATGCGCCTGAACATCACCATGTCGTGCGACGCGTCGGAGTGGGCTCCAATGCCGTAGTCGAAGCGGTCGTGTGCCCGGGCCGCCTCAAGCAGCGCCGCGAAGTGACCTTGCTCCTCGGCGTAACGGTCCAGCAGGTTCCGCAACTCCGGCTCGATGGTTGCCATCGGGGCGGGCGCGTCGCCGACGCCCACACCGGGAAGAGCGTGGAACGCCTCGTTTCTCGGTGCCGGCCAGGCGAGGGCAGCTTCGTAGTAGCCGGCCGCGTTTCCCCACTCCCCTGGCCGATCCGTCCGCTGCTCGCGCCACTCATGCACGCTCGCGGGAATACCGCGCTGCGCCGCCGCATCGACGGCCGCTCGCCACGTCTGATCCCCGCGGTGGTTGGTCCAGACGACGTAGGCAACTGCCAGCACAAGGGCCAGCAGGGCACCGCGCTTGACCCAGCGCCAGGCGCTCCGACCGCTGCGGGCCAGCCGCGAGCCTTCGGGGCCGGGGCGTTGGTTCGCTTGCGCTTCGGTCATGACCACCCTTTCGATGGCTCAACGATCGCGGGGGCCCCATGCATCTTGCTGTCGCCGTCGACTGACATCTCGACGTTCTTCATGATGGGCTTTTCTGGCATGATGGTGAAGGGGCGGACAGGGGCTCGTACCCAGTATACCACCCGTGTTGTGCTTTCCCGTCCAGTCGCGGCCTGTCTCCACCACGCCACCGACGCTTATACTGCACCTCACCCTTTCCCGCAGGACACGCCCATGCCCGACCTCGCTTAGACGCTGAAACAGGAAATCCGCCGCCTCGCCCGCTCGCAGGTCAAGGCCGAGACCGCCAAGCTGCGCGAGGACAGTGCTCGCTACCGCCGCGACATCGCCGAGCTCAAGCGGCAGGTGGCGGAGCTGACGCGGCAGGTGGCGTTCCTGCGTCGCCAGGAGCAGAAGCGTGTCGCCGCCCAGCCGCCGGTCGAGGCGGCCGAGCAGGTGCGGTTCTCACCGAAGTGGCTCAAGGCCCACAGGCAGAAGCTGGGCCTGTCGCAGGAGGACTACGGCAAGCTGGCCGGCGTCAGCGGACTGACGATCTACAACTGGGAGAACGGCAAGACCAAGCCGCGCCAGCAGCAACTCGCCGGCTGGGCGGCGATACGGGGCCCGGGCAAGCGCGAGGCGCTCAAGCGGCTGGAGCTGATGGGGCGGTGACCCGCTACGCCTCGTCGTTCTGATCGAACCGCTCATCCTCGCTACGGTAAATGCCGGCGGTCAGCCGCGGCAGTTCGGCGACCTCCAGCGGCGGCTCGAACGTCGCCGCCAACTGCACATTGGCGTGCACCTCCTCCGGCCAGCGCATGCCGACGTTGGCGACATGCACGCGGCGATCCGCGAGCACGAACTTCAGCGCAACTTCGTTCACGTCATGGGCCTGTTGCCAGCCGGGCGCCAGATGGGCGGCGATGCGCTGAAGGATGCCCGAAGTCAGTGGCCGCATCACCGCCACGCCCATCCCGGCCGAGTGCGCCTCGTCCAGGGCGTGCAGGGCCGCGGCCTGGTAGATGAGGTTGTAGCGCAACTGCACGACGTCGAAGCGGCCTGTGGCGATCAAGGGCCGGGCGGTCCACGGCTCCTCGGCGGTGAAGCCGATAAAACGCACCTTGCCCGCATCGCGCAGCCGCTCAAGCGCATCGAGCAGGCCGTGCTCGACGATGTGCTCGACGTCGCGGGATTCGTACATCCCGCCGTGGAACTGGATCACGTCCAGGTGGTCGGTGCTGAGGCGCTCCAGCGAGGTCTCGACGCTCTGGACGACGGCGTCCGGCTCGATGCGGTAGCCCACCTTGCTCGCCAGCACCACATCGTCGCGCCGCTGGCGCAGCGCCTCGCCCAGCACGCTCTCGCTGTGGCCCTGGCCGTAGCCAGGCGCGGTGTCGATGTAGTTGATGCCGGCATCGAGGGCGGCGTCAATGGTGCGGATCGCGGTCCGCCGACCGTCGTCGGTGTAAGGGTCCCAGCCGCGGGCGCGGTTCACGGCGCCGAAGGGAAACCCGCCCAGCCCCAGCCGGCTGACCCGCAGCCCCGTCCGTCCCAGCGTCAGCTCTGGTACCATTGCAAACTCCTTGAGCGCAGGAGTGATCGGATGATCGAGCGCTGGGCCATCATCACCATCGGCAACCTCTCCCGCAACCGCTACTGGGGCGAGAGCGACGACCGCGCCTACCGCCCGGCCATGTGCACGTGCACGCTCATCACCGTCGACGGCCGCCGCGTGCTCGTCGACCCGTCATTGAAGGACGCGGGGCAGATGGCCTTCGAGCTGGAGCGGCGCACCGGCGTCAAGTTGGACGATGTCGACACCGTCTTTCTCTCTCACGCCCACGGGGACCATCACTTCGGCCTGGCGCACTTTCCACGGGCCCACTGGCTGGCCGCGCCCGACGTCGCCGACGAGTTCAACCGCGGCGGCCAGTATGACAAGCCGGTCGATGCGGTCGAAGGCACGATCGCCGGCGAGCTCGAGCTGCTGCACACGCCCGGGCACACGCTGAACCATCACAGCCTGCGCTTTGACTGCCAGGGCCGCAGCGTGGTCGTGGCGGCGGATGCGGCGATGACGCGGGACTTCTGGCGCGACCGCCGGGGCTACTTCAACTCCGCCGATTTCGAGCTCGCCGCCCGCAGCATCGACCGCCTCGCCGCCATCGCCGACGTCGTGATCCCCGGCCACGACAACTGGTTCCTCAACGACGGGCGCTGAGCCTTCGTCACTCAACCACGATCAGCTCGTGCGCCGCAACCGACGGCACGTGCACGCGGACTCGGCCCTCTTCCAGCGCAACGGCCTGCTCGACCTGAGCCACGCGCAGCAGCGCCCGCGTGGGCGCGCGGCGGTCGGCGTCCCACGCCAGCGACACCTCCAACGGCCCCACCGGCACGGCCTGCTCGACGAACGACGGCCAGGCCCGCGCGTGCGTCAGGTTCACCACGTGCAGAATCAGGCGATCACCCTGGCGATACAGGTGACAATCGACATACCCCGGCCCGTCCACGCTCAGCGCCATGCGGTCGCGAGCCGTCCACCTCACGAGGTTGGCGAGCAGGTCGCCGTGATCGGGCAACTGGTATCGGCCGTAGCAGCGATCGAGGTCCGCGGGCAGGTACGCGACGCGGCCGGGTGCGCTGCCATACTCGTGCAGGATCAAAGCCGGCGTGTCGGTGCGCGGCGTGTCGGTCCAGCAGAACTCGGGTGGGTAGATCGGGAACGGTGGCACGTACGTCGCCAGCACCTGCGTCGTTGCGTCGGCGCGCACGCGCTGGAGCTCGCCACCGAATGGCAGCAGATCCGTCTCGTCAAAGCCGGCGAGCACGCGATGGCGATCAGGCTGCTGGGCGGGCCGCTCCAATGGCGAGCCCTGGTTGAGCTCCGGCGTCAGGCGCAGGTAGCTGTGCGTCGCGTAGACCTCCCAGCTCGCGTTGTGTGGATCAACAGCCTCGCCCGGCTCGTCGGCAACATGCACGCCCAGGACGTCGGCCAGCGCAAAGTCATCGTGCCGATCGCCCCACGCGTCCAACAGGCTGCTGCGGCCCGTCGCCAGCAGCCCGCCGCCGCGCTCAACGAACCGTCGCACACTCGCGATCTGCTCGTCTGTCATCACCGCGAGCTCGGGCAGGATGAGCGTGGCCATCTCGTCGCCTTGCTCGTCAACGGCATCGGCATGCACGGGCAGGTAGGGGATGCGGGCCCGCGTCAGCGCCTGCGTGATCCCGCGAAACGGCAGGCCCACGCGATGCTCGGCGTCGTCGCGGCCGTAAAAGTCGATGTTCTCATGCGACCAGAGCACGCCCACGCTGGCGACGGCCTCGCGATCATAGAGATACGTCTCGTTGGCCTCGTGCCAGCGCATCAGCGGCTCGGCGGTGCGGTACTGCCGGCGATCCTCGTGACGGGCCGTGATGTGGTGCCACCAGGGTGAGATGCCGCCGGCGAAGCCCTCGATCATCCAGGTGCGTGCCTCGCCGGCGGGGTTGCTGGCGATGCGGAACGGCCGCTCGCCGCGCACGTACATCGCCATGCTCTCGGGCACCTGCCCCGCCTGGCCCATGACGCCGTGCAGCAGCTTGCCGTTGAGCCCGTTCTGCTCGAAGCCGTTGAGCCGGTCGCGAGACTGGTGGTCGCACATGATGATCCGGGAGCGCCGGCCGATGGCCGCCAGGTCGCGCAGCGCCCGGCTCTGGCCGATCGGGTTGCCGTTGAGCATGCCCAGCCACAGGCAATGCTCGCCGCCGGCGCTCTGCGTCGTGGCGTTGTTCAGGTCCCACAGCTCCAGCCGACAGCCGTAGCTCCAGCGGACCCACTGGCGGTAGCGGCCGTCATCCCAATCCGCCGCCTCGGGCAGCTCGGCCCCGACGTCCTGGCGGAACTTCTCCCGGCAATGGTCGCAATAGCAGATGCGGTCGCGCGGCAGGCCGCTCCAACTGTTGTCGGTAAAGCCCTCGGGCTGATGGCGCTCGATGATCTCACGCAACACCTTGGGCAAGAACTGGCGGTAGTACGGCCCGTT
The DNA here is from genome assembly GCA_007119405.1 of Phycisphaeraceae bacterium. Next base: position 1,010 of record SKPT01000493.1, on the reverse strand, counting down.
GATGCAGGTGATGTACCTGCCCTGGGCCTGGTAGGGCTCGCCCACCGCGTCGCAGGCGAACCAGTCCGGGTGCTGCCAGTAGACATGCGCCTCGGCGCGGTTCGAGTCCATGCGCGCCAGCACCGCCAGGCCCTCGTCGCGAGCCGCGGCCACGATTTCGCCGAACAGGTCGCGCTCGCCCAGGTGGTGAGCGCGGTATTGCAGCTCGAAGCGGCTGGGGTAGTAGGCGACGATGCCGCCGGCGTTGACGATCACACCCTGGACGCGGGTTCGTCGCCAGTGCGCGCGCCAGAACGCGGCGTTGTAGTCCAGCGGATCGCGCTCGCTGAGGTTGGTCTGGCCCCAGCGTCGAACGCGTTGATACCAAGGCAGGTGTTCGCTCATCGTCGTCCCTCATGATCGAAGCGCCGCCACCGGCCGCGCAGCCGAGAGCTTAACAGCGATCGTGCTGGAACATCTGCGCGACCGGGACAATCCCGTGAGCCAGCCTGGCTTCATCACCACGGCCGGGCGATCCTCGGCGACCCGGCCGGCGAGCTGCGCAATGGCAGGCCATCATGCGTTGGCCGAACGAAACCTGCCCACCGGCATGCGGGCGCAACACCCGCACGAAGCCGCCCTTCCGTCGATGAAGCAGCATCGTCTCAGGGCGAGGCAAGCGCTCTGCCGCGTGGCTCGACGTCGCGGAAGGTGGGCTGGCCGGCGTTGAGTATGATCGGGCATGAAGGGAGCATGCCCATGCGCATTGAGACGACGCCGCCGCCTGTCGAGAGCTACGCCCGCTCGCTGATTGCGACGCTGGACCGGGATCACCCGTCGCTGGCGGGCCTTGAATGGGGGCGGCCGCTTCAGGAGCTTGCGGCCGAGCTGGCGCCGCGCCTGCGTGAGGCGGTGTTCGCGCCGCCCTGTCCGCCGCTGGCGCCGGACGCGCCGGCCAACCCCGCCAGCCGCTACAGCCACCCGGGCGAGACCGCGGCCGAGCTCGCCCATCGCTGCATCGTCGACGGCCG
>SKPT01000138.1 GCA_007119405.1 Phycisphaeraceae bacterium | reverse complement strand
GCCACGTCGCCGGTGTCGAACACCCCGTCGCTGTTGACGTCGCCCGCCGCGATCATCGTCGCCTCGTCAACCTCGTACTGGTCCTGATAGGCCGACGGGTTCGTCAACGCCAGCACGAACGCCGCCACGTCGCCGGTGTCGACGACACCGTCGAAGTTCATGTCGCCAACGAGCACGTCGTCGTCCTCCAGCAGCCACACGTGGATGTTGTTGTAGTAACGGCTGTCCGTGCCATCATTGCGCAGACGAAAGTCGATCATCGACGCCCAGGCCTCTTCGTAGTCCCCCCCGAAACTTGATATCGAGGAGATGTTGAGATTGTGATCCTGAAGATCGTCCACGGCAATCCACTCGACATCCTCACCGAACTGCCCGGTGTCGTCGGTGCGATAGAACAGCGATGCGCTGCCCTCGCCGCCGTGACCGGTGAAGTCGACGACCGCCCGCCTCTGAACCCACTGGTTCAGCGCGTGGGTGTGGTCCACGCTGCGGTAGTGGTCCAGATCCCCATCGCGCACCGTGAACGGGGGGGCATCCCAGTCGCCACTGAAGCTTTGGGCCTTGAATTCGATCTGCGACGGGTGGCCAGGGAAAATCAGCTTCACCGCGCCCGCGTCCCACCAATGCGGGGTGTACGTGAAAAAGTCGATCACGATCGTCTCGTTGCCGGCCAGCGCCCAATCCAACCCCTCGCCCTCGCCGTGGCGGCCGTCAACGCTGACGTTCACCCACACGGATCGCATGCCCTCGAACTGTCGCCCGCTCAGGGCCTGGGTTCCGGGCCCGCTCGCCGGGTCCGGATTCTCGTACACGGCGCCCTCCTGAAACTGCTGGTGCGGCCGCCAGAAGCTCTGGCTCGCCAGCGTCGCGCTGCCGGGGGCGTTTTCCGAGCCGTTGTAGAGCTGGTAGCTCTCGAAGTCCTCCCACAGGAGCGTGAGCTCGGACGTGGGATCCGGCGCCGGCCCGGTGTACGCCTCGGCGGCCTGGCCGAACGCCAGCCCCGTCACCGCCACCACCGTTGCAAACATTCCAATGCGTCTCAACATGACCAATCTCCTTCTGCAAGAAAGGGGAAAACGTGAACCCGACAAGATCGCCGACCTGCCCTCGCGGGCCGGCGCCGTGATTCAACCACCGGCACGCAACCGTTCGAGGCACCGGCCACGCTGCCGCCGCATCATCAAGAACAGCCCGCCCGCACCGAGCAGGCCCAGGCTCGTCGGCTCAGGGATCGGGCCGTAGTGGGAAAACGTGAAAGGCGTGGCGTGCCCCGGCAACTGCGGCAGATCGCCGCTGGCCAGGAACACCCCGTTCAGATCGTTGCCGTGAGCCACCCATTGCTGAAAATCAATCGAGCTGCCGTGGCGATCGCCGAACCACCAGAAGTCGTTGGCGCCGAAGAGATATCGGTTGCCGTCGATTTCCTCGACGCGGAAGCCATCGCCTACGGAGCCGAACAGCCGGATCTGGCTGAATATCCCAGCCAGCTCGTTGTCGCGGATCTCCAGCAGGTTCAGATGCGGCGAGCGGTTGTTCTCCGAGGCGACGATTGCCGACGGGCTGCCCCAGACGGCGTTTTCAAAGATCTCCACGGCGGTGGAGTTGCTGATGTGAATGCCCGAGTCGTCGGTGTTGCGGACGATGTTCCAGTAAATCTGCGTCGGATTGTCCGGGTTGCCGCTGATCTCGTAGAAGATTCCGCGGCTCTGGGTATCGCCCTCGACGAGGTTGGAACGGATGATGTCGCCTTCGTTGCCGATGTCCCACCAGAAGGCGAAGCCGTTGTTGTTGTGGATCCAATTGTTCTCGTACACGCCGTTGACGGAGCGGACGAACTTGGTGGCGCCGCCCTCCCAGCCCGGGTTGTACCCGAGCTGCATGTTGTAGGCGACTTCGTTGTTGCGGAAATACACCGGGGTGCTACTGGCTGAGCCACTGACCCCGATCTGCCCGTTGTAGGCGAAACGCGAGTTCTCAACTGTCATGTTCCGCCCGACCTGAAGCCCGCCGGCGTGGTTGTAGGACAACTCGACGTGGCGGAAGGTCGCCCCCACCGAATCCGCCGTATGCAAAGCCCCCTGCTCGGGGCGGGCGCGATTGGCGTATTGCTGGATGTAGAGGTTCTCAATCGTCACGCCCTCGGTGTTGCCCAGGTCGAAGGCGCGGGTGGACACGCTGGTCTCGACCGTCCGGCCGGCGGGATTGCCGTACATGTAAATGCGATCGTTGTCGTAATCGAAGTACCACGTGCCGGGCTGGTTGACCTGCGAGAACTCGTTGACGTGGCGATAGCGCTGCCCATCAAGAAACAGCTCGTTGCCGAAAAAGACCTCGCGCTCGTGGCCTTCCTGGGCGATTTCGCCCCATGTGATGGGGCTGGCGGTGCGATGGCTCTGGCCGTCCCAGTAGAAGAGGCTGCCCGCCTGTTGCGCCTGGGCCGGGTCAAGCACCTTCGAGCCCCGCAGCGTGGCCCCGTAGTCGCCGATGAACGTGTCGCCGCTCTTGGGCTGGATGCTCTGGAGGCGGTGGATGCCCGCTTCCAGGCGGTAGGTCGTGCCGGCCGGATTGGCGTTGACGACGCTCTGGATGTCCTGACCGACGCCAATGAACACCTCGTTGGCACCGACCGCGGCGGGAAGCCCGCCAGCCAGCACCAGACCGAGGCCCAGGATTCCCACCTGAAGGCGGAAACGACCCGATCGGACCATTTTTCTCCCTCCCAAACGGCCGGCCAGAAAGCAAAGCCGGCCAGCGGACCAAACCGTCCCAAAAAGTGACCATCGCAAACGCTAACGCTAACAGGACAGCGGTGATTTTAACCGATCGAGTCGGGGGCGCACAAGGGCTGCGCAGGAATTTTTCTCATTCTCATCGCCCGATCCGCAGTTGCGTCCGGATTTGACGCGGCAACGTCCCCTGCACCGTCGCACGCAGCAGCGGGGCCGGCTCCAGATGGCCGTAACTATCGGAATACCACCCCCTTACAGGATCTTTCCATCCCCGGCAGACCTCGAGCGAAACGGGACCATCCTGACTGAACGCCATCTCGGCACCCACCTCGCCAATCGCGAACCGGGCCACGCCATCACCCAGCGTCACACGGGCGCCGGGGGCCAGTTGCCAGTGCAGATCGAGCCGGTGCGAGCCGGTGCCGTGGAACGTGTCCGTGACCGTTAACGTGTTGGCGCGGCGGTCGTAGGCGAGCTGACGCTCGTGGGTCACGTCCAGCGGAGCCTCGACGGGCCCGAAGCCGGCGTTGTACGTGCCACAGGCCTGAACCAGGCGCCCGTCATCGGCGAAGCCGTACGACCCGGGCTGGGTGTTGGGCCCCCCGTCGCCGGGGCGGGTCGATCGCTGGCCCCGCTCATCGACCAGCGCCACGTTGTGCGCGGCACTGCTCTTGAGATATCGCATGAGCCTGGTAACCCATCCCTCCCCGCCGTAGGCGTAGAAGCCCGGGTCGGCGAGCAACCACTGGTGGCCGGCGTAGACCAGCACGTTCAGGCAGGCGACGTCATGATGTCCGCTGCCCCGTGGGCCGGGCTCGAAGAAGACCCAGGTCGCCGCCTCATCCCAGCGGTCGCGCATCACGATGTGGCCGGCCCAGTTGAAAGCGTGGGCCCGGGCCGGCGGCTCCCGCCCGGCGATGAAGGCTGAGGCGACGAAGCGCACCTGCTCGTCGCCGTAGCGGCCGTTGAGCTCGGCCAGGCGATCGCGGATCAACTGCCCCCCCTTGGCGATGCGCGGCGAACGCCCCTTGGGCGTGCTGACCAGCGCCATGTACCGCGTGCCCAGGCGCAGGCGCTCGTCGATCGCGGCCGCAACCGGCTGCCGGCGCCGCTCCGCCAGCGCCACAAGCCGTGCGAGGTTCTCCATCGAACCCAGCCCGTAGTTGGGCGAGCACTCGGCAAGGGATCCATCGGGGTAGATCTCCCGGCAAGCCCACTTTTGCGCCCGGGACCACCCCACCTCGCCCGCCCTTTGCGCCGGGCGCAGGCGTCGGCCATAGAACATGCCCATCTTCGCCAGCGTGCAAGCGATTCCCAGGTACTGGTTCATCTGCCGCGGGTACTGGAGCATCAGCGGCCAATGGTCGCGGAGCAGGCTGCGGATGATCAGCGCCAAAGTCTGGTTCGTCATTGCCGGAGCATCATGAAGCAGCGCCAGCAACTCGGTCCATACCTCGCACCGCGCGTGCGCCGACAGCGCCGTCCACGGTCCATCGGCGTAGCCGGGAAAATGGGCCTCGCGCAACGTCGGCTCGCCGGGCTGATCGGCCCAGCGCCGGCTCCAGTCGCCGGCCCGCTGTTCCAGGGCGTCGCTATCGAGCGGGCAGCGCTCGACCCAGTCCAGCAACACCTGGATCACCTTCTGGGCGTAAACCGCCTCGCCCGTGGCGCGGTACATCCAGCCCAGCGGCATCAACCAGCGGTGGCGCGAGAGATGCGTCGGCCATTGCAGGTCCTTGCCCGGGGCGTGGAACCAGTCGATTGGATCGCCGATCGCCTGCGGACCATACCCGCCGAGCAGCTCGACGCGGTGCTCGAGGAGTTGCTCGGCGGCCGGAGCGTGGTGCGTGGCGGTGCGAGCCAGCTCCTGCTCGGCCAGTGGCTCGTCGATCGGGCCGGTGCGCGCCAGTTCGGTCAGCAGCAGGCTCGCCAGTTGACGGCCGTCGGGCTGGTCTGGCGATTCGCTCAGTACCCGGCGCTCGGCGGCGTCGGCCGGTGGCACGAACGCGTCGGTCACCTCCGCGATGACCTGGCCCAGCGTTTGCCGTGGTGGTACTGCCGTTGGGCTCGATCCATCCATGGCGGGTTCCTTGGCGTTTGAGCGTCGGCGCGGCGGCCGCGGTCGTGCATGCAGGCGAGAGAGGGGGCATTCCGGCGGCGGGGGTTGACGTGGCCGAGCCGATAGGAGCGGGCGGTCCTTAGACGGTAACGCTACCAAACTCACCGGTGACCGCCGGGGTGGTCAAACCTGTTTCGGCGCGCCGGGCGGGCGCTGGAGCCAACGCCCCGGCACGCCGATACCTGTCACGGGGCGCGCCACGCTGCCGAGCCCGTGTCGCGGCCGGTCTGCTTGCGTGCCGCCGCGCGGCACCGGTTGACACCCGGCACCTGCGGGTGGTACATTGCTTGGCTAACCTTAACAGTTCACTTGGCGCGCGTCATGCCCCCCTCCGAGGAGAACAAGCCGGTCACCCTTGAGGCCATTGCCGAGCGCGTCGGGACGTCGGTGATGACCGTGTCCCGTGTGCTCAACGGCCAGCTCAAAGGCCGGCCGGGCGCCGCCGCGCGGCGGGCGGAGCGGATCCGGCAGGTCGCCGAGGAGATGGGCTATCGCCGCAACCACGCCGCCTGGGCCATGCTCAAGGGGCGCTTCAACGCCGTGGGGCTGATTCAGAGCACCGATCCGCTGCGCAACCAGTTGCCGCCGGCCCGTCTCAGCGGCATCAACGAGGTGCTGATGTCGCATGGCTACAGCCTCTCGCTCAGCGCATTGTCCGAGGAACACCTGACGGACGAGCAGTACGTGCCGCGCATGCTCAGGGAGCTGATGGTCGATGGCCTGATCATCGGACTGATCCGGGGCCTGCCCGCCCAGCTCGGGGAGTTGATCGACCGCCACGGGATCCCGGCCGTGTGGATCAACTCCATGCACGAACATGACGCGGTCTGGCCCGATGACCGTGACGCCGGTGTCCGCCTGACGCGGCACCTGATCGACCTCGGGCACAGGCGGATCGCCTACTACCAGCCGGGCTCGAAGCTGCCCGAGTGGATGGCGCATTACAGCGTGGGGCAACGGCAACAAGGGTACCGCCAGGCCATGATGACCGCCGGGCTCAAGCCGCAGATGATTCGCTCGGAACACGTTGTGCCCCCGGAGGAGCGTGCCGCGTTTTTCGAGGATTACCTGAAGCGCGACGCCCGGCCCACGGCCATCGTCACGTACTGGATTCCCGACGCCCTGTCCATCTACCGCGCGGCTCATCGGCTGGGATTGCGGATTCCCGAAGATCTGTCGATCGTCTCGTTCGAGGACGATCCGCCCTTCTCCAGTATCGCGATGGGCCTGACGACGATGCGCTTGCCCGAGCACGAGCTCGGTTGCGAGGCTGTCCGGATGCTGCTGAAGAAGATCAAGGCGCCGCGGCGTCTGCAGCCGTCGCTGGCTATACCCATGACCCTCCACGAGGCGCAGAGCACGGCCGCCCCGGCGTAGTTTCCGCGAAGGCCCCGCCGCGTGCGACGTGTCCCGCGGGCCGAGGCTTCCTCCCTGTCATGTACCCGCCGGAGCCACGCATGGGGCCGTACAACGACGACCGCGACCGCATCCAACCGTTCGCCGGCAATCGCCACTACTGGCAATACAAGGGCCAACCCGTCATGCTTCTGGGCGGGTCCGTCGAGGACAATCTCTTCCAGATCCCCGACCTGGAGGCGCACCTTGACCTGCTCCGGTCGGTCGGCGGCAACTTCGTTCGCGGAACGATGAGCAGCCGTGATCCCGGCAACGTCTGGCCGTGGGCGCGCGACCCCGAGACCGGTCTGTACGACCTGGATCAGTGGCAGCCCGAGTACTGGCATCGCTTCCGCCGCTTCCTCGAATTGACCGCAGCGCGCGACATCATCGTCCAGATCGAAATCTTCGACCCTCACGACCACCACTCCGGGCGGTGGGCGCACAACCCCCTCAATCCCCGGAACAACGTCACCTGGACCGCAGAGGCCTCGGGCCTGCCCGAGGTGGTCGACAAGCACGCCTCGGCATGGACCCAGCCGCTGTTCGACACCGTCCCGGCGATCAAGGACCTGGCGCTGGTACGGCGCTACCAGGAAGCCTTCGTCGACAAGATGCTCAGCTACAGCCTCGCGTTCGGGCACGTGCTCTACTGCATGGACAACGAGACCTGCGCCGACCCGGCCTGGGGCGCCCACTGGGCCGAGCACGTCAAGCGTCGCGCCCGTGAGAAGGGCGTGAACGTCGAGACGACGGAGATGTGGGACAACATGGACCCTTCCGACGGCGAGGTGCCCGGCGCGGTGCTCCAGGACCCCCGCGATCACCCCTATCTTGATCGGGCGAAGCTCGCCAACACCCTGGCCGCGCCCGAGCACTACTCGTTCGTGGACATGTCGAACCACAACATGCAGTACGGGCAGACGCACTACGAGACGGCGCTGTGGGTCCGCCGGGCCGTGGAGCGATCCGGCACGCCGCGGCCGATCAACTGCGTGAAGATCTACGGTGGAACGTCGGGCTGGTACCCGTTCGGCGATGAGCGGCAGGGCCAGCAGCGGTTCTGGCGCAACGTTTTCGCCGGGCTGGCCGCGGTTCGCTTCCATCGGCCGCCCAGTGGCCAGGGCCTGGGGCCCGCGGCGCAGGCCCACATCCGCAGCATGCGTCTGCTGACGGACCAGCTCGACATTTTCACGTGTGTGCCGGCGCCCGAGCTGCTCAGCGGCCATGCCGACAACGGCGCCTTCTGCCTCGCCGACCCGGGCCGGGCCTACGCGGTGTGCGTCCTGGACGGTGGGCGGGTTCGGCTCGATTGCTCGGCGAGCACGGGCCGGCTGCTGCTGCACTGGCTGCACATCGCGCAGGGGCGGTGGGTCACGGCCGTGCCGCATAGCGTGTTGCCCGGTGCCGCGGTGCCGCTCGACCCGCCGGGGCCCGGCTTCTTTGCCGCCGTGCTGTGGGCGCTTTGAGCGCACCGTGGACGCCGTGAGCTTTCGTTGTAGGGTGGGTAGAGCGAAGCGAAACCCACCAGGTTTGTCGAAGATCTACGACGTTCGCGGTGGGTTTCGCTTTGCTCTACCCACCCTACATCAGCGCCGCCACGAGAAAGCTCACGGCATTGGGTGTTACTGGAGGACTTCGGCTGCTGTGTGCGGAACACCCTTGACGTTCGCACACAGCAGCCTGTCGGGATGCTGTGTGGCACCCAACACAGCTTGCCAGTGGCACCCGCAAGGCGCCGCAATCATTTGCAACGCGTACGACAAGGAGACGCACCATGAACGCGAGCGACCCCTCGGCCGCTGCGGACGCTCAGCACGCGATGCTGGGCATCGAGCAGGAACGGGACCGTTTCGAGCCCACCGCCCACGCCGATGCCCAGTGGTTCGCCTCGGCGGGGCTCGGCCTGTTCGTCCACTGGGGGATCTCCTGCGTCCACGGCGACATTGACCTTTCCTGGGGCATGATCGCGAACAAGCCCTGGGGCGGGAACACGATTCCGCCGGCGGCGTACTTCCCGCTCGCCGAGCGATTCGCCCCGCAGCGTTATGACCCGGACGCCTGGCTCGCGCCCGCGGCCGCGGCGGGCTTCCGCTACGCGGTGATGACCACGCGGCACCACGACGGCTACGCGATGTGGCCCAGCGAGCAGGGCGGCTTCGGCACGCGCACGCACATGGACGGCCACGACCTGGTCCGCCCCTTCGTCGACGCTTGCCGACGGCATGGGTTGAAGGTGGGGCTCTATTACTCGCCGCCGGACTGGTACTGGAACCGCCACCACATGTCCTTCAACTATCGCGGGCCGGCACTGGGCCTGGACCTTCAGCCATGCACCGTGGCGCCGGAGCCCGAGGGTTGGCAGGAGCGCTATCGCGCCTACGTGCGCGCCCAGATCATCGAGTTGCTGACGCGCTATCACCCCGTGGACCTGCTCTGGTTCGACGGCGGTCCGCCGGTCATGAGCATCGACGAGATCCGGCGCTACAACCCCGCCATCGTCATCAATCCCCGCATGCATGGCTACGGCGACTACAAGACCGCCGAGTGCAAGATGCCCGAGGCGGCGCTCGCGGGTTGGTGGGAGCTGTGCGAGATCTGGCCGGAGTGCGGCTGGGGCTACGCCCACCGCGGCGGGGAGCGCTACCGCTCACTCGATTGGATGCTGCCGCGGTTGGGCCAGGTGCGGCGTTGGGGGGGCAACTATCTGATCAACGTCGCCCCGCGCCCGGATGGCACGCTGCCGGACGCCTACTACCAGCGCATGCAGGAACTGATCGCCTTGGGCGGGTTCCCGCGTTGCATCGAGGGCCAGGCGTCATCGAGCGCCTCGGCGTGAATCGCCCTCGGCCAGGCGATGAAGCTGACGTATGAACGCCGCGGGGATTTCGCCGGTCTTGCTGACGGGCACGTCCCAGGTCACGACGCCTTCGTGCTCATTGACGTGACGCGTGTAGCCGACGAGAAACTCATCGGGAAAACGCGGTTCGCCGCGGCCCCAATACTGCCCGGCGTAAGCCAGCACGTGCCACTGCGCCTTGCCGCCGTCGGGAGATTCGACCCAGCGCCCTTTGCAAACCGGGAACATGCTGTCGACCTCGCCGGCGGTGTAGTCCTCGTGCGCGGTGAGCGAAAGCATCTTCCGGCCCGGGCTGTGCTCGACCCAGCCCGGGTTGAACGCCACGATGCGCTGCGGATGGCCGGCACGCAGCGCATCGGCAAAGCTCTGGAAGTTCGGCGGGTCGGCGAAGCGGTACATCTCGTCGGCGAAATAGATGCCGTCAAGCCACCAACCCGCGACGAGATCGCCCCAACGCTCGCCCCACTCGCGCACCACGGCCTCCCACTTGCGTTGGAAAGCGGCCAGGCGCTCGCCCGTGCGCCGGGGGCTGTGCTCGCCG
>SKPT01000622.1 GCA_007119405.1 Phycisphaeraceae bacterium | reverse complement strand
TTGAGTTTGTGCGCCGGGTTCACGCGCGCGAATACATTGACATCGGGCACGCGCTTGGCGAGTTCATCGGTGTCCATCTCATCGATCTGCTGGCCGGTGATCACCTCGTCACCGTCGGCGAGGTTGAGTTTGTGGCCGATGGCCCAGGCGGTGCGCGCATGATCGCCGGTGATCATCTTCACGCGAATACCCGCCCGCTGACACTGGCCGATCGCCTCGATCGCCTCTTCGCGGGGCGGATCGATCATGCCGCACAGCCCCAGCAACGTCAGGCCGGTACTCACGTCCTCGAAGGTAAGCTCGACATGGTGCGGTTCCGTCTGCTTCTGAGCCACGGCGAGCACGCGCTGGCCCGCGTCGGCCATGGCGGCGGCGCGCTGATGCCACGCCTCAACATCGATCGGCTCGGGCCCGCCGTCGCCGGCGCGGTGGTGGGCGCACATCGCCAGCACGCGCTCGGGCGCCCCCTTGAGGTAGATCATGCTCTCGCCGGCATGGCTATGGTGCAGCGTGGCCATGAACTTGTGCTCGGACTCGAAGGGGATCGCGTCGGTTCGTGGCCATTGGCGATGCAGGTCCTCCTGATCCAACCCGCCCTTGGCCGCGACGGTGACCAGCGCCGCCTCGGTGGGCTCGCCGACGTAGCCCCACTGCCCCTCCGCGTGATTGAGCCGGGTGTCGTTGCACATCGCCGCGGCCCGCAGCAGCAGCTCGAGATCGGTATGCTCACCCGCCTCGACGGTGTGACCGTCGAACGTGAACGCACCCGTGGGCGCGTAGCCCACGCCGCTGACCCCGTAGCTCTGCTGCGACGTAACGATGCGGGTGACGGTCATCTCGTTGCGCGTGAGCGTGCCGGTCTTGTCCGAGCAAATGACGGTGACCGAGCCGAGCGTATCGACCGCGGGCAGCCGCCGGATAATCGCGTGGCGGCGGGCCATGCGCTGCACCCCGATGGCCAAGGTGATCGTGATGATCGCGGGCAGTCCTTCGGGGATCGCGGCGACGGCCACGCCGACGGCACCCATGAAGATTTCGGCCGGCTCATAATCGCGCACAAGCAGACCGAAGGCGAACAGCAGCACGGCCAGCCCCACCACCGCCAGCGAGATCACCCGACCGAGGTGACTGATCTTTTGCAGCAGCGGCGTGGTGAGTTCCTCGACCTGCGCGAGCATCTCGCTGATGCGGCCGATCTCCGTCTGCTCGCCGATGTCCACGACCACGCCCGTCGCCTGCCCGTAGGTCACCAGCGTCCCGGCGAAGGCCATTGAGTAGCGATCACCCACAGCAGCGACCGGCTCCACCGGTTCGACCGCCTTATCCACGGGCACCGACTCACCCGTCAGCGCCGACTCATCCACGCGCAGGTCTTTCAACCGCAGCAGCCGCAGGTCTGCCGGCACCTTGTCGCCCGATTGAAGCACCACAATATCGCCGGGTACGAGTTGCTCCGCCGGCACGTTCTGGCGCTGCCCGCTGCGCATTACCAGTGCCATGGGCGAGAGCATCTTGCGCACGGCATCGAGGGCCTTCTCCGCCTTGCCCTCCTGGATGAACCCGATCGTCGCGTTGATGAGCACGACCGCGAAGATCACGGCCGAGTCGATCCAGTGCCCGAGCGCCCCGGCGACCACCGCGGCGACCAGCAGCACGTAGATCACCACGTTGTGAAAGTGCAGCAGAAACCGCTTGATCGGCCCGGTGCGCTGCGGCGGCTTGAGGCGGTTGGGGCCGAAGCTCTCCTGGCGCTGTTGGACCTCGTCCTCACACAGGCCTTCGGGTGTACACGCGAGCCTCTCGCACGCCCCGGCGGGCTCGATCGCATGCCAAGGCAGCGTCGCCTGATCGTGCATTAGGGATTGTTTCATGATCTTGTGCCACAAGTTAACAACAGCGTCCGCCGTGCTCACCCAGTGCACTGTTCCATTTGCTCCGCGCGTGGCGCGGCAAGGCCCCATCCCATCCACTTGCCATAGGCGTGAACGAAATCCACAACGATCTGTTCATGTGTCCACGTCTCGATCTCGTGGTCGCCCAAGATCACATCGTTGGCCAACACCTCGACCCGGATCTCGGGCGGCGGATCATCGATCGTAAACTCGGGAAACGTAAAGACCATGGGCGCCCGCCCGCGTCCGCGCACCGTGTAGGTGAACTCCAGTTGATCGCCGCGCCAGACAGACAGCCTGACCCGCGCGTCATCGCGTTCGATTGAAGCGGTGCGGTCGTTGGCCTCCAACTCCCGCTGGATTCGAACGAATGCGGGCATGACGACTTTCTCGAGGTAACGATCGAACTGCTCGCGCGGTTTGGCGATCGCCTCGTCGGGCGCCTGGTTATAGCGATCCGCCGTGTGAATGATCCATCTGAGTTGCTTGCGCCAGTCGTCGGGACGACTGGCGACAGCTGTTCTCGCCGGCATGGTGCCGCCATAATAGTCGCTCGGAGTCGCGGCCCAAGCGGGCGCCGTGCCCGCGCCCTCCGGAGCCGGCTCCGTGTCCGAGGCAGGCGGGGCGTCGGGTGTGCGGCCCAGACCCTCACTGCGCAGCGCGCGGACCATCCCGATACAGATCAGCACCATGATCACGCTGAAAGGCAGAGCCGTGGTGATCGCAGCGGTCTGCAGCGCTTCGAGGCCCCCGGCGAGCAGGAGTGTGGCTGCGACGGCGCCGATCATCAGCGCCCACGCCATGCGCTGCATCAGCGGCGGACGGGCATGTCCACCGGAAGTGAAAATGCTGACCACCAGCGAGCCGGAGTCCGCCGAGGTGACAAAGAACACGGCGATCACCAAGATCGTCATCGTCACGGTGACCGCCGCAAACGGCAACTCCGAAAGCATCACGAACAAGGCGGTGGCTTCGCTCTCGCGCACGGCTTCGAGCATTGCCACCTCGCCGAAAAGCTCAAGCCCAATCGCCGTGTTGCCGAAGACCGCCAGCCAGAGGAAGGTCAGGATCGACGGCACGAGCATCACGCCGGCGATGAACTCGCGGATGGTGCGCCCGCGGGAGATGCGTGCAATGAACATGCCCACGAAAGGCGACCAACTGATCCACCAGCCCCAGTAGAAGACCGTCCAGTCCTGCTGCCATCGGGCCTCGGAATCGAACGCATCCGTGCGGAACGTCAGCTCCAGCAACGAGCCCGCGTAAACGCCCAGTCCTTCGACGAACGAGCGTAGCAGCATGAATGTCGGGCCCACGGCAAGCACGAACAACAGCAACACCAGCGCAAGGATGATGTTCAGCTCACTCAAGCGACGGATGCCGACGTTGAGGCCGGTGGCAACGGAGGCCGTGGCCGCGAGTGTGATGGCGGCAAGCAGGATGAGCTGATTGCGCGGGGAGATGCTCAGCAGTTCCAGGTGGGCCAGGCCTGCGTTGATCTGCATGGTGCCCAGCCCAAGCGAGGTCGCCAGGCCGAAGACGGTGCCGAAGATCGCCAGCACATCCACGAGGTTGCCCGCCGGCCCGTGGACATGCCGACCAAGCAGCGGATAGAGCGCCGAGCGAATCGTGAGCGGCAGATCGTGGCGATAGGCGAAGTAGGCCAGTGCCAGCGCAACGACGATGTAGATCGCCCACGCATGAAGGCCCCAGTGGAAAAAGCTCAGCGCCATCGCTTCCCGCGCGGCCGCGTGCGTGCCGGGAGCACTGGTGGGTGGATTGCCAAAATGCGAGATCGGCTCGGCGACGCTCCAGAACAGCAGCCCGATGCCCATGCCGGCGCTGAAGAGCATGGCGAACCAGGTGAAATAGCCATACTCCGGCTCGGCATCATCCTTGCCAAGCCGAATGCGCCCAAAGCGGCTGAACATCAGCACCACGACAAAGATCAAAAACAGCGTCACGGCCAGCACGTAAAACCAGCCCAACGAACGCACGATGCCGGCTTGGAGGGTGCTGGCCCAATCGCCTAGGGCGCTGCTGAAGAGCACGCCGAGCACGACGAACAGCAGGATCACCAGCCCGGCGGGCAGAAACACGTGGAGGTTGGTCTTGCGCATACGGTCCTATCGACGTCACGCGCGGCCGCGGAGTAGGGACGTTGCCTGGGTTCACTTCGTGTTCAGCGGCGATTATGGGTCCCCGGTCGGTCTTGGGCAAACATGACGGCCGGTCCGCCTGCACGGCCAATGCGTCACAGTCCAACCAGGCGACGTTGTTGGTGACAAACGACCTGACCGCTCGGGGCGCGGTCGTCCCCAGGCGGTCAGATGCACGGTGGTGGGGAGCGCTGATCGTTGCGCTCAATTGCCCGGAATCGGCGCCAGTGTCACGCCGTAGAAGCTCAGCAGTGCGAGTATGGCGATCGCCAGCAGGATCACTGGCCAGACGAACGAGGTGGCCCCGAGCTGTCGGCGGGCATCGGCAACGAGCGTGCGCATCGAAGGCAGGTCGCTACCGCGGAGCATCACCAGCTCGATGGCAAACAGCGCGACGGTCGCACCCGCGGACATCATGCAGAACGGGCAGATGGCGCCGATGGGGCCAAGCTGAAGATGGACGAATACGGCCGAGAGCAGCACGCCAAGACCGGTCACCGGCGTGAGCAGCTTGAGGATCAGCGGGTGCCGTGTCTGGAACCAGAGCCCCGCCGCGAGCACCACAGCCAGATAGTACACCGCGCCGAGCAGCGCCAACGGCACCGCGCCGACGTATGCCCACTGGCTGGTGATCACCCGCATGCTGCCGGCGGCCTCGATGCCCTCGGGCAGCGGCAACGCCCAGAAGTGGATGCCGGTGAGAAACGTGCTGACCGTCCAGCCGAACAGCGCCACACCGGTGAACAGTCCGAAAAGCAGCGTGGTGGCGCGGCCGTAGCGATACGCCAACGCCGTTGAGGGTCCGTGCGTGAGGGGGGCTGTCGGCCTTGCCGCGACTGCGCTGCCCCCTTCCGCCGGCATCGCGATCGAAGCGTGAGCAGTGGCATCAAGATTGACGTTCGTGTTCTGGGCACGCATGACGGTTCCTCCTTTGTCGGTGATGTGGTGCTTTGGTTGTGCGCTATCCGTTGTCGATCCGCAGTCGTGCCGGCGAACTGTGGCGAGTTGCGGCCGCGCGTCAAACGATCGCGCCCCATGCGCTGGTGAGCAGCACAGCCATGATCGCGGCGACCACGGTGATTGCGAGCATGTCGGGCATCAATCTCGTCATCGCTCATGCTCCCTGGCTGTTCGATCCATTCCACGCGTTTCGTTCGGGCCCGCTGCTTGCTGATCATGCGGCCTCGGCGCGCACCAGCTTGCGACGCAACTGTTCCGGTGAGAGCAGGCCTGCGATCCGATCGACCTCCCGGCCGCCGGCGAAGACCAGCAGTGTCGGAATGCTGTTGATGCCATAGCTCTGTGCCAACGCGGGCTCGTGATCGACGTTGACCTTGACGATCCGTGCCTCGCCATCGACCTGCTGTGCCAACGTGTCGAGGATCGGCGCCAGCGCCCGGCAGGGCGGGCACCAGTCGGCATAGAAGTCCACGAGCACGGGCACGGGGCTCTGGATCACCTGCTCGTGGAAACGATCGGTTGTGATGGCGGTAACTTGGCTCATGGCGGGTCCTCCTGTGGTGATGGCGGCGCCGGGCAGCGCCGCGTTCACCGGATTGGACCCACGAGCGGGCGAAAGGTTACAGGCAATTCTGAGAAATTCGCCGGGGCCACCGACGCGGCCGATATCCCGGCCCCCGCCCCCCGAGGCGGTCACGGCTGGTTCGACTGGTCGTCGCTCTGTCGCTGCCGCCACTTGTCGCGCAGGGACTGGTGCAGCCGTTGGCGAAACTCGGCGGGGAGCTCAATCTCCTGCTCATCGCGATAGAGCCGAATCGTCTGGCGGGTGTTGTCCACGACCACGCGGCAGGGGTCGCACTCGGCCAGGTGCGCCTCGAGCTCGTCGCAGACGCGCGGATCGATCTCGCCGTCAATGTACTCGTTGAGGATGGCCAGCAGTTCGTCGCACCTCATGGCTCGGCTCCGTCGTCAGAAGGGTCCGTGGCGCGGGTTCTGAGCTTCTCCAGCAGTTGGTCGTGGTCATGCCCAGCGTGGCCGGGCTCGCGTCGCGTCGCCTCGTCGCCAAATCGGCGGGTCAGATGCTCGCGCAGCGCCAGGCGCGCCCGCAGCAGGCGCACCTTGACGTTAGCAGCCGAGATGCCCAGTGTCTCGGCGGTCTCGGCCACGCTCAAGTCCTCGATATCGCGCAGCACAAATACCAGCCGCTGCCCCTCGGGCAACTGCTCGATTCCTTCTTCGAGCACCTGGCGCAACTCGCGGCGATCCAGCGCAGCCTGAGGATCGTCGCGCCAGTCGGCGATGAACTGCGGCGGCGACATCCCGGCCCGATCCTCGTCCTCAGCGGGGTCCGCCACGCGTCGGCCGCCCCGCCGTCGCAGCAGCTTCAGCGCCTGATTGACGGTGATGCGCGTGATCCAGGTCTTGAACGAAGCGTCCTCGCGAAACGCCTCAAGATGCTCGACCGCCGCCATGAGGGCGTTCTGCACCGTGTCTTGGGCGTCGTGATGGTTGCGCGTCACGTGCCAGGCGAGCGCGTAGAGCCGTCGCTCATGTCGGCCGACGAGCTGCTCGAAGGCGTCGAAGTCGCCGGCTTTGGCTCGCTCGACCAGCACCGCCTCTTCCATCGTCGCTACCCTATCAACGTCCGTCATATCCGTGAGAGCCCCATCGCGCGGGGCATCGTTGCGGCATTATCGCAAAACTTCGTGCTACGGGCTATCCCGGCGACCGATGAGTGCGCCCCCGGAATTCGGGTATGAAACTCCTCGGTTATCGGGATGGTGGGGTGCAGCTCGTGAAGGATAGAATAAGAGGATTGTAGTGTCTCCTTTGCCCCGCGGTGCCGACGACCGCGACCGACGAAGCGTTGGCCGCCGCTGGAACAGGAGCGAGCCCATGAACCGTGCCCAGGCGATGATCGTGGATGCCAACGAGGCAGTTGCCGACGTGGCGCATCGGCTCAACGAGCTGATTGTGATCTACCCGATCACGCCCTCGTCGGCGATGGGCGAGTTGGCGGACGAATGGTCCGCCAAGGGCCGGGTCAATCTCTGGGGCCGGGTGCCCGAGGTTGTGGAGATGCAGTCCGAGGCCGGCGCCATCGGCGCGGTGCATGGCGGCCTGCAGACCGGGGCCCTGGCGACGACGTTCACCGCGTCGCAGGGCCTGCTGCTGATGATCCCGAACCTCTACAAGATCGCCGGCGAGCTCACGCCATTTTGCATGCACGTCGCCTCGCGGACCGTCGCCACGCACGCGCTGTCGATCTTCGGCGACCACTCGGACGTGATGGCGTGCCGACAGATCGGCACGGCCATGCTCGCGTCCAACACGGTGCAGGAAGCGCACGACATGGCGTGCATCGGCCAGGCCGCGACGCTCACCTCGCGCGTGCCGGTGATTCACTTTTTCGACGGCTTCCGCACGTCGCACGAGATCAATCGCATCGCGCGCCTCGACAACAAAACGCTCGCGCAGATGATCGACCCCGATGCCCTGCAGGCGCACCGCGACCGCGCCCTGACGCCGGAGCATCCTCGCTTGCGTGGAACAGCCCAGAACCCCGACGCTTTCTTCCAGGGCCGCGAGGCCGCCAACCCCTTCTACGACGCGTGCCCCGACGCCGTGCAGCAGGCGATGAACGCGTTCGCGCGTCACACGGGCCGGCAGTATCGCCTGTTCGAGTACGTGGGCGACCCCGAGGCGGAGCGCGTGGTGGTGGCGATGGGCTCGGCGTGCACGACACTTGAACAGACGGTGGCGCACCTTCGAGAGCGTGGCGAGCGCGTCGGGCTGCTGAAGGTTCGCCTGTTCCGTCCGTTCAGTTGGCGAGCGATGGTCGATGCGCTGCCGCCGACGGTGCGCGGCGTGGCGGTGCTCGATCGCACCAAGGAGCCCGGCGCGGTCGCCGAGCCGCTGCGCCAGGACGTGGTGACGGCGCTCACCGAGGCGATGTGGGCCGGCGTGTGGTCCGGGCCGCTGCCGCGCGTCATCGGCGGGCGCTACGGGCTCTCCAGCAAGGAGTTCACGCCCGCGATGGCCAAGGCCGTGCTCGATGAACTCAAATGCGACCAGCCCAAATCGCAGTTCACCGTCGGCATCGTCGACGATGTGACGCATCTATCGCTCGAGGTCGACCCCGCGTTCCACCTCGACACCACCGGCGTGCTCCAGGCGGTGTTCGTCGGCCTCGGCGCGGACGGCACGGTCGGCGCCAACCGCAACTCGATCAAGATCATCGGCGAGCACACCGATCAGGACGTACAGGGCTATTTCGTCTTCGACTCCCGCAAGGCCGGCACCAAGACCGTATCTCACCTGCGCTTCGGCGACGGGCTTGTGCGCATGCCGTATCTCATCGACGAGGCCGATTTCGTCGGCTGCCATCAGTTCCAGTTCATCGAGAAAGATGACGTGCTTGGCTATGCCCGACCGGGCGCGGCCTTCCTGCTCAACGCGCCGTATGCCAAAGACGAGGTCTGGCACCACCTGCCGCGCGATGTGCAAGCGCAGATCATCGACAAGCGGCTGCGGTTCTACACCATCGACGCCTACGACGTCGCACGCCGTGCCGGAATGGGCCGGCGGATCAACACCGTCATGCAGGTCTGCTTCTTCGCCATCACCAACGTCCTGCCCATCGACCGGGCCGTGGCGCTGATCAAGGACGCGATCGAGAAGACCTACGGCAAGAAGGGCGAGGAGCTCGTGCGGCGGAACTTTGAGGCCGTGGGCATGGCGATCGAGCACCTGCACGAGGTGGCGGTGCCCGAAGCTGCTGACAGCGACGGACCCGCCCGGCCGGGGCTCGTCACCGACGACGCGCCCGACTTCGTCCGCGAGGTCACCGCCACGCTGTTGGCCGGCCGAGGCGACACGCTGCCGGTGTCGCGGTTCCCGATCGACGGTACGTGGCCCACGGGCACGACGCAGTACGAGAAGCGCGGCATCGCCCAGGAGATCCCGATCCTCGAGCCGGAGTTGTGCATCCAGTGCAACAAGTGCGCGCTGGTGTGTCCGCACGCGGCGATCCGCACGGCGGTGTTCGAGCCCGAGTCCGCGGCAAGCGCGCCGCAGGCCTTCAACATACTCGACTACAAGGCACCGGACCTGCGCGGGATGAAGTACACGGTGCAGGTGGCGCCGGATGACTGCACGGGCTGTCAGCTCTGCGTGAACGTCTGCCCGAGCCGGGACAAGAGCGACCCGCGACGCAAGGCGATCAACATGCAGCCGCGCGGTGATCACGTTGGCGCCGAGCGCGAGAAGTTCGACTTCTTCAAGTCGCTGCCCGAGGTTGACCGCCACCGTGTCAAGCGGCTCGACGCCAAGGGCTCGCAGTTCATGCTGCCGCTGTTCGAGTTCTCTGGCGCGTGCGCCGGCTGCGGGGAGACGCCGTACATCAAGCTGCTGACACAACTCTTCGGCGACCGTGCGCTGATCGCCAACGCCACCGGCTGCTCGTCGATCTACGGGGGTAACCTGCCGACCACGCCCTATCGCGCGAACGACGCCGGCCACGGGCCGGCCTGGATCAACTCGCTGTTCGAGAACAACGCCGAGTTCGGCTTGGGCATGCGCCTCGGCGCCGATTTCCATGCCAACCGTGCCCGCGCGTTGCTCGTGCAGCTCAAAGACGCGCTGGGCGACGGCGTTT
>SKPT01000313.1 GCA_007119405.1 Phycisphaeraceae bacterium | reverse complement strand
GCGGTTCCGCATGGTCGAGTCGCTCGACCCCGAACGGTATCGCCGCCTGGCGCAGCGCGCGGTGCAGGTTGCGCAACAGCGCCGACGGCTTTACGAGCAACTCGCGCATATCAGTGTAAACGGCGGGGAAGGGCAATCTGCGAGCTGCGGGGACGGCGAGCCCGCCGGCGCAAAACGGAGCGAACGATGAGCCTGCGAGCCACTTACCTGGGCCTCGAGCTGACGAACCCGCTGATCATCGGCGCGTCGCCGCTGACTGCCGATCTCGACACGATCCGCGCCTTGGAGGACGCGGGCGCAGCGGCGTTCGTGCTCCCGTCGCTGTTCGAGGAGCAGCTTCTCCAAGAGCAGCTTTCGATGGTGCATGCGATCGATCATCCGCCCGAGGGCTTCGCGGAAGCGGCGAGCTTCTTCACCGAGCCTCCGGGACTGACGCTGGGCTCGGAGCGTTACCTCGCGCATCTGACGCGGACGGTCGAGGCGGTCGATGTGCCGGTGTTCGCCTCGCTTAATGGTACGACCCAGGCCGGCTGGGTGGACTACGCCACGCGCATGGAGCAAGCGGGTGCCAGCGGGATTGAGTTGAACCTGTTCAACGTTGCGACCGACCCGCATCTGAGTGCGGCACAGATCGAGCAGCAGGCACTGCGTCTGGTCGAGGCGGTGCGCAGCCGGGTGCGCGTGCCCCTGGCGCTGAAGCTCAGCCCGTTCTACACGTCGCTGCCGAATCTGGCGCAGCGGTTCGGGGAGCTGGGCGTCGACGGGTTGGTGCTGTTCAATCGGCTGTATCAGCCCGACATCGAGCCGGAGACGCAACGGCTGTTTCGCTCGCACGTGCCCGATCCCTTGGAACTGGCGTTGCGGCTGCACTGGGTAGGCGTGCTGTTCGGTCGGTTCCCGGGCTCGCTGGCGGTGACCGGCGGCGCATGCGAAGCGCGCGACGTGATCAAGGCGACGATGGCAGGCGCGTCGGCGGTGCAGATGGTCTCGGCCATCCTGCGCGAGGGGCCGGCGCACGTCACGAACGTGCTCACCGGCCTGAGTCAGTGGCTCGAGGTCAACGACTTCGCATCGCTGGATCAGATGCGCGGCAGCCTGAGCATGCAACGGTGCCCCGATCCGAGCGTCTACACGCGCGACAACTACATCCAGTTGCTCCAGACATGGCCGCGCGAACCGTCACCTGAGTCCGAAGTAGATCGCCAGGCGTAGTCGGTGCGTGTGCGCTAGCAGATGCGCGGCAGTTGCTCGCCGCTGAGCAGATCGATGATGCGTTTAGCGCCGATGGCCGTGCGGCCGGTGACGACGGGCCGCACGCCGGCGATGTGGCCGATGCGGCAGGCGTGCTCGCCGCCGGGGCCTTGGCGCAGGATGGCGAGGGCGGCGTCGGCGTCGTGCTCGGTGACGATACACACGAGCCGGCCCTCGTTGGCGACGTACATCGGCTCGAGGCCGAGGATCTCGCACGCGCCGCGCACGTCCTCGCGCACGGGCACGCTCGGCTCGTCGATCTCGATGCCCAGGCCGGCGGCCTGCGCGATCTCGACGAGAGCGCTCGCGAGGCCGCCGCGCGTCAGATCGCGCAGACAGTGCACATCCAGCTCCTGATCGAGCATCCGCCGCACGATACCCGCGAACGATGCGGTGTCGCTTTCGATGTTACTCTCGAACGCCAGCCCTTCACGCTGTGCCATCACCGCCATGCCGTGACGGCCGAGGTCGCCGCTGACGAGCACCGCGTCGCCTTGCCGCACGCATTCGGGGCCTATGTTGACGTGTGCGTCGATCGCGCCAACGCCGGCGGTGTTGATGTAGAGCCCGTCACCGCGGCCGCGGTTGACGACCTTGGTGTCGCCGGTGACGATCTCGACACCCGCTTGCTCCGCCGCGACGCGCATGCGCTCGACGATCGCGCGCAATGTTTCAAGCGCCAGGCCCTCCTCAAGAATGAAGGCTGCACTGAGGTAGAGTGGCCGGGCGCCGGTGACGGCGAGGTCGTTGACCGTGCCGTTGACCGCGAGCGTGCCGATGTCGCCGCCGGGGACAAACAGCGGCTGGACGACATACGAGTCGGTGGTCATCGCGATACGCTCACCCGGCAAAGGAAGCAGCGCGGCGTCACGCGTCGTCGACTGGTGCGGGCCGGCGAACGCGGGCGCGAAGATCGACTCGATCAACTCGTGCATCCGCCGACCGCCGCCGCCGTCGGCCATGCCCACCGTCTCGCGCGCCAGGGGTCGCGGGCAGGCGACGGTGAGCTCGTGTGAATCGTGTGACGCCATCGATGCTCGTTCCTTTCACCGGCCGTCGCCCTGTGACGCCGGCACATCTGGATCATATCGTCGATAGCGGTAATACGCCGCGCATGCGCCTTCCGACGAAACCATCGTCGCGCCGACCGGGTGCTCTGGCGTGCAACTCGTGCCAAACGCGGGGCACTCCGGCGGCTTTTTTTCGCCGCGCAGGATCTCGCCGCTGATGCACACGGTCTGCGGCTCCTCGCCG
>SKPT01000615.1 GCA_007119405.1 Phycisphaeraceae bacterium | reverse complement strand
GAGCAAGTGGCTTCGCTTCAGGACCAGTTGGATCCGCGTCGGCTGCCAGGCGAGCACGTCGTCGGCGAGCTCGGGCAGGATGTACTGGCCCATCCACCGGTCGGTCTCGATGCGCCAACTGTCGCGTTCGGAGACGTTGATCTCGCGTGCGATGACCTGCTCGGGGCCGATTTGCGGGGCGGCTTCGTAGGTCCAGGTCGCGAGCTGGTGGTGGTATTGGAGCTGGAAGTCGGCGACGTCCTCGAGGACGACCAGGGGGTCGTTGTCGTTGACCTGCCGGGTCAGCGGGTCGCCGCCGGTGCCGGCCCAGGCCCAGCGGACGCGGCGGGGATCGTTCTCGCCGCTGCGCGGCGCGAGCAGGAGGGTCACGGCCTGGGGGTTCTGCTCGATGACGGCCACGGCGTAGGCGATCTCGCTGGTCAGTCGCTCGTAGGCGCGGCTGGCGTCGGCGGCGCGGACGGCGGGGCTGTCGCGGCCGGGCAGGGCGTGGGAGGCGAGCACGACCGCCGACGCCACCGCCAGCAGCAGCAGGCTGGCGATCGCCGAGGCGACGGTCAGCTCGACGAGGCTGTAGCCCCGGCGGCGGCGCGCACGTGGGGCTGCCGGGCCATTGGCGATGGGCCAGGGGCGATCGTCGATCGGCGATGGGCGAGGCGCTGCGTTCACGCGCGGGGTTCCGGGGCGTTACGGCTCGACGTTGAGTCGGCCGTGCGTGTCGAGGACGATCTGCCAGGTGATGCCGCCGGCTTCGACGGCGGCGCTGCCGGTGGCGTCGGTCTCGCCGTAGCCGTCGTACTGGACGTGGGTTTGTCCCTGGAAATCGGCGCGGGTCAGGCGGGCGCGCCAGGGTCGTTGGTTGAGGTTGATGACCCAGGCGCCGTCGCGGTCGGGGTCGTCGAGCTGGGGGGCGTGCAGGGTGTCGTTGGGCACGTCGAACCAGACGCTGACGTCGGTGCTGCGCTGGCGTGCGGTGCTCTGGGCGAGCTGGAGGACGCGGACGATCTGCTCGGCGGCGGCCTGTCCGCGGTAGCGGTTGACGGCCTGGGTGTAGCGTGGCACGGCCACGGCGCTGAGCAGGGCGAGGATGCCCAGGACCATGACCAGCTCGACGAGGGTGAAGCCGGGGCGGGGCTGGGGCATGTCGGCGCCCTTGGTCAAGCAAGACGCCCGTCCGAAATCCGCGGGCACAGGCCGGCGGAGGCTCGGACGGGCGTCGTCGGTTCCGGGTCGGCCCGGTCGATCCGGGCCGGGTCATCGCGTGGCAGAGCCGGCCCTTCAGTAGTCGCGGAACAGCACGCCCGAGCCGTCCGTCTCGTCCTGGGTGTTGGGCTCGATGTGGCCGGTGTCTTCGTCGTAGATCCAGCCGGCATTGGCCGCGCCCTGGGTGTCGGCGAAGCCGGTCTCACCGCGGTTGGGGCCGACGGGCAGCGGCGGGACGGAGCGCAGGTACGGGCCGTAGATGTACGGCGGGTCGCGCTCGTCGTCGGGGTTGACGTTGCCGTGGATGTCGGTGTAGCCGGTCAACTGCTCGGCGATGTCATCGAGGTCGGGGAAGTTGCCGTCGTGCTCGGTGGCGTAGAGGTCGATGGCGTTGCGCAGGACCGAGAGGTTGCCCGTCAGCGCCGACTCGGAAGCGCCCGCGGCGCCGCGGCTCATGCGCGGGATGGCGATGGCGCCGATGATGCCGATGATCACCACGACGATCACCAGCTCGATCAGGCTGAAACCCTTATGGCGACTGGTTCGATTCACTGGCCCCATAGCTCTTCATCCTCTGTTTCCGATGCGGCAGGCTCACTCGACCTGCGGTTCCGCTGGGCGTTCACCGCCATGCATCGGCGACTGGCCGATGCCACTTAACCGCCTCGCCGCCATTTGCCCGGGCCCCGGGACGAGGCGCCGGCCTGGCGGTGGCGGTTGTGCCGGTTGCAAGGATTGCGCGCGGTGCCGGGCGGCGGAACGCGAGGCCGGATCATTCCCTGTGGGGGTGCCGCGGCTTGTGCGCGAAGCGGCAAGCCGTGTGTGACGCGATCGATGCACGTCACGCCCCCCGGATGGCAAGGCCGTGCGCGGCCTTGTCTGTGCAGGTCTGCCGGGCAAGGTCAGTCGAGCGTGAGCACGACCTGGCGGCCGGAGTCGTGGCGGAATACGGCGCTCTTGCTCTGGACGCGCTGGAGCGTGAAGCCGTCGATCTGCTGGCCGGCACGGACGACGACGCCGCTGACGTTGACGACGCCGGCGTCACCGGTGGCCATGACGGCCTGGAGGCGTCGGTCGCGAGCGAAGGCATCGACGGCGTCCTGGGTGGGATCGTCGGGCGGGGCGTGGCTCTGGCGGGGGGCGACCCACGCCGGGCCGGGGGCGAAGGCGTCGGAATCGGGGGTGGGCTGGGCCAGGTGCTCGTCGGCGAGCTCGTGCAGGCGATCGGCGAGGGTGGGGCCGGCGTCCAGTTCGACCAGGCCCAGGCCGGCCGCGGCGCGGGCGGTCTGGTGGGCGCTGGCCAGGG
>SKPT01000269.1 GCA_007119405.1 Phycisphaeraceae bacterium | reverse complement strand
GCGACGTGGCTGGCGGGGTCGAAGCCGGGGTAGACGCTGTCGCTGCGTCGCGGCCGGTCGCAGACCATCTCCGCCGCCCACGTCTGCCGCGAGGTGCGATGCCACTGCGCGACCAGGTCGTCGACGCTGACGAAGCCGTCGGCCTGCTTGGCCCGGCCCTGGCAGTCGCCGTAAAGCACGCACGCCCCGCAGTCGCGCTGCGGCGGACAGCGCTCGATCACGTCCAGGTAGTTCCAGCGATAGACGCGCACCGGCTTGCCCGCGGCCGCCTGGGGCTGTGCATTGTGCGTTTCATATGCTTCATCGGCCCCGCCCACCAGCCGTGCCATGAGCCCGAACGGCCGATGCATCGTGCTCAGCGCCTCGACGCGGCCGCGCACGTGCACGTCGCCGCATCGGCCGCTGCGGGTCACGAGCTGGGCCGCCTCCCAGACGTCGGGGTCGAACTCGTCGACCTCGTCGCAGCGCAGCTTGTGCACGCGCACGCCGCGCACCGACCGCTGCGACTGGGCGAGGATCTCGGCCCGGCTGCCATGGACCAGCTCGATGCGCGTGCGTGTCGGCTCGCCGGCGAGCACCGGCCGCAGCAGCTCGCGACCAGCCAGCGCCACGAGGTGCTCATACATCCGCGAGCTCTGCACCAGCGACCCGCCGAGGATGCGCACCTGCACGCCGGGCTTGAAGAGCAGGTCGAGCATCGTCGCCACGGCCCCGAGCAGCGTCTTGCCGCTGCCCCGCGCCGCCCAGACGACGATGTCCGCCGCGCCGCCGTCCTCGAAGAAGGCGTCGCACAGGTAGTCGAACGGCGCGGCCGACCCCTCGCCCAGGGCCGTGCGCGCCACGTCCAGCCCGAGGGTGACGCGCACGAAGCGGTGCAGCTCCTGGGCCGAGCGCGGCCGCAGCGCCATCAGCGTCGCCAGGCGGCGCTCGGCCGCGCTTCGATCCTCACTCATCCTCGTCCCCCCTGCCGCCGGCGTCGTCCGCCTCGCCATAGATCATCGCGCGCAGCGCGGCGATCTCGCGGGCCTGGCCACCGCCGGCTTCGTTCGCCGCATCGTCGGCCGCCGCGTCGGCGCGCTTCAGGTCCAGCTTGAGCAGGTCGACGCACGCCCGCCGCGCCTGGTCGTCGCTCGCCGCCTCGCCCTCGGCGGTGGCGAGGTTGATCAGCCGCGTCGCCGCCAGCAGGCGGTAGCGGCTGAGCAGCAGTTGCGTCTGCATGTCCGCCAGCACGCACAGCCCGCTCAGGCAGCGCTGCGTCGTCGCCTGCCCCGCCCAGGCCGCCAGGTCGTCGGGCGTCAGCTCATGCGCCGACGCCAACGCCACGACATCATGCTCGGCATTGAAAATGTCGCGGATCAGCGCCGCGTGCTTTCTGTTCGTCAACTTCTTCGTCATGTCAACTCCATCGCGGGGTCCTTCCTGAGGCACCCACTCACACCATGTCCCTTGCCTTGTCAGTGCGTCACGGCGATTCGCACTGACAAGCTCCGCGGACTCCGCTTGTCAGTGGCACCCACCTCAGGAACACTTCCTACGCACTGATCAACCAGGTCGCTGCGTATGCCTCGCGTTCTTCGCCCGCTTCGCTTCTTCGCGGTTATTGACAGGCCCCTCGCCCGTCACCATCGCCATCAGCGCCTGCTCGCGCGTGCCGCCGATCGCCTTCAGCCTCGCCTCGAGCGTGCGTCGCTGGTCGGGCAGGAGGAAGAAGTGCACCGCCTCGGGCATCGTCTCGGCGGGAACCGGCGGTCGCGGCCGGGCGACCGCGGGTGTCATCTCACGCAGCCGCTTGAGCCGCTTGTCGCTGTCGGGCAGGTGTCGGCCGAGCTCCGCGCGCTCGACGCGCCGCCCCAGCTCGCGCAGCAGCGCCGCCCGCTTGCGCGCATCGTCCTGGCCCTGGAGCCGGTTCAGCGTCGCCAGCAGCCACAGCGCCTCCTCGTCGTCGACCTCCCACACGAGGCACCGCGCCGCGGCCTGGCCCAGGCGGCGCAGCGCCTCGACGCGATGATGCCCGTCGAGAATCTCGTAGCCCTCGCCCCGCGGCCGCACGATGATCGGCGGATACCGCCCGGTGGCCTCGATGTGGCGCACGAGCCTCGCGAGCATGCGCTCACCCATGACGTTGCTGTTGTGCGGGTTGGCCCGCAGCCGCTCAAGCCCGATCTCGCTGATCTCGTTCATCGCCCGCTCCGTGGTTGTGATGCAGGTAGTACACCGGCCGGCACACGAGGCGGCGGCGCGCCTCGGCCAGGGCGTCCGACTCGTCGCCGCCACCGCGCCCGCCGCAGCGACGCCGCCAGCGCATCAGCTCGCGTTGGAACCATTGGCGCTGCGCCGTGGGCAGCGCCTCGAGCCGGGCGGCGATCCGCCCGCTCGACGCCAGGTCGATCACCTCCAGGCCGGCCCGGCTCATCGCGGCGAACAGGCGCGCGTCGTGCTCGTGCATCGGGGGCGGGTAGGCGGTCATGCCCGCGCGCTCGAAGAACGGGTTGACCCGCCCCATCGCCGCCAG
>SKPT01000547.1 GCA_007119405.1 Phycisphaeraceae bacterium | reverse complement strand
TGTCCGCCAGTGCCTGGGCGTGCGGCCAAAGCACTGGCGGGCAAGCCGCCAGTGGCACCCTGCCTTCGCTTTGACGGAGATGAACCATGCCCCAACTGACCGACGCCGGCAACGACCCGGCCCCCGAAAAGCTGCCGCACACCTTCAAGGCGTTCGTGAGCAAGTACCCGGCCCTGGGCGAGGCGCACGAGCGCGTGGGCAAGGAGGTCGAGCAGCTCGGCCCGCTTGATGCGCGCACGCTGGCGCTGATCAAGATCGGCATCAGTCTGGGGGCCGGGCTGGAGTCGGCGCTGCGCTCCCACGTCCGCCGGGCCATGCAGGCCGGGGCGAGCGAGCAGGAGATCGAGCAGGCGATCCTGCTGGGGATGAACACGGTGGGCTTTCCGCGGACGGTCGCGGCCTGGAGCTGGGCGCAGGTTCAGTTTGAACGGCAGCGCAATGACGGAGACGCGACGTGATGCACGGACGGCAGCTCGGTGATGCAGCGGACGCGCGATGCGGCCAGTGGCACCCCGATCATTACACGTAATCCCTCGGCTCCTTTGAGGTGTATTCGATGAACCTGACAGTGAAGGTATTCGGCCCGCAGGCGCGGCTGGTGGGGCGTGAGGAGGTGGCGTTGACGCTTGATGAGCCGGCGACGTGCCGCGACGTGCGACGTGCGTTGGCGGCGACCGAGCCGGCGCTGGCGTCGAGCCTGGACGCCAGCCGTTTCGCGGTCAACCACGAGTACGTCAAGGACGATCATCGCGTGGCCGCGGACGACGAGGTGGCGCTGATCGGGATGATCAGCGGCGGGTGAGCAACCCCCGTGGGTGCCACTGACCAGGCCGTCCGCGGTCTTGTCAGTGCTTGAGGGTGTGGCGCACTGCGCCGGCGCGCGCTGGCGTAGGGTGGGTAGAGCGAAGCGAAACCCACCAGGCGCGCCGAGGATCCACGACGTTCGCGGTGGGTTTCGCTTCGCTCTACCCACCCTACACAGACAGCGTTCATGACCCGCCCCATCGACATCACGCTGCACCAGGGCCCCTTGCCGCCGGCGGCGCGCTGGCTCGTCGCCGGGGCCGGCGCGGTGGTGCGCTTCGAGGGCGTGGTGCGGCCGACGGAGCATGGCCGGGCGCTTGCCGCGCTGCACTACGAAGCGTATGAGCCCATGACCACGCAACAGCTTCACGGCCTCGCCCGGAGCATCGTCGCCGAGCACAGCCTGCTGGGCGTCCGCGTGGCGCACAGCATTGGCGACGTGGCGGTGGGCGAGGTGTCGTTCCGCCTGGACGTCGCCGCCGCTCATCGCGTCGAGGCGTTGTCCGCCATGGCCGCCTTCATCGACCGGCTCAAGCAGCAGGTGCCGCTGTGGAAGGTGCCGCGCTTCGCCGACGAGCCGGCCGGCCTGGAGGCTCAAACATGATGGATGCGCTTCAAACAGGTAGCAGACGCATCGCCGGCACCGCGCACGGCCTTGCGCAACGTCCATGGTGGGTGCCACTGGCGGCTTGTCCGCCAGTGCCCAGGCGCAACGAAGGGCCGCGAGCTTTCGCACCAGCCTCGATCGCCGGGCGACCCGCGGCACCTCGGCTTGGGCAGCGCCGAGGCACTGGCGGGCAAGCCGCCAGTCGCACCCCAATCATCAGGTTCACTCGCCACGTTCTCAAGGTGCAGCCATCATGATCCGATCCCCCGGCAACGCGGCCCCGGCCGGGCGCGCCGCCGACGCGGCCACCACCAAGCCATCGCCGCCCAGCGCGTGCAGCGGGCCGGCCGAGGCGCTGCGGTTGCTCGCGGAGCACCTGGCCTCGGTGGCCGATGAGCCGGTGGACCTGCACCACGCCGTCGGCCGCGTCCTCGCCCAGCCGGTGGACGCCGACCGCGACAGCCCGGCTCACGACGTTTCGGCGATGGACGGCTATGCCGTGCGTCTCGCCGAACTCGCCGACGACATGCCGGTCGCCGGCGAGGTGACCACCGGCAGCGGGCCGCCCGCCATGCCAGACGGCGCGGCCATGGCGATCTTCACCGGCGGGTGCGTGCCGACCGGCGCCGACGCGGTGATCCGCCGCGAGGATGTCGTCGAGTCGCCCGGGCGCATCCGTCTGGCCATCGCCCGCGACGCGATCGAGCCTGGGGCCAACATCCGCCGTCAGGGCGAGAACCTCGCCGCCGGGGCGCGCGTGGTCGATGCAGGCGCGCTCATCGACGCGCCGGTGATGGCGGCGCTGGCGAGCTTCGGCGCGAGTCGCCCGCGCGTTTATCGCCGGGTGCGCGTGGGCGTGATCGTCACCGGCGACGAGCTGCGCCACGTCCACGACGCGCCGGCCCCCTGGCAGGTGCGCGACAGCAACGGCCCGGCGCTGGCAGCCATGTTCGCCGCGCTGCCCTGGGTCGACCTCCAGGGCATCCGCCACGTGCCCGACACGCTCGACGACCTGATCGCCGCCGCGGCCGGCCAGTTGCCCGGCTGCGACGCGCTGCTGCTGACCGGCGGCGTGTCGATGGGCGATCACGACCACGTGCCCGA
>SKPT01000035.1 GCA_007119405.1 Phycisphaeraceae bacterium | reverse complement strand
CAGTGTCGGCGGTGACGCCGGGCCAGGCGGTGGTGTGTTACGACGGTGAGCGCGTGATGGGGGGCGGGTGGATTGATGAGGCGGTGGGGGTGGGCGGCTGATCGATCGGAGGGGTATCATGGGCAGCATCCGACGCGCTTTTCAGGCGTGGGAATGTTGGGCGCTGGGCGAGGATGCGATTTCGGATCTGCCCAGGGTCGAGCGGCGGCGGATCGGCCGGCGGATAACGCCTGCGGTGCTGCGCCACCCACTGACGATTGCGGGTTTGGGTTACACAGTGGCGGCATTTGTGGTCGTATTGGGTACCGGCTTGCTCGCGGAGGATCCATACGCGAGCAGCATGGTAGGACTGCGATTGGCCGTCCAGTCCGGCTACCTCGTTGTCATCCCCGGCATCTTCCTTTCCAATCGCCACATCCGCCGGCGTGCAATTCAGCGACTCATCGACGCGGGCGAGATCCACCTGGACTACTGCCACGGCTGTCACTACGACCTGCGCGGCACACCGGGGCCGCGTTGCCCGGAGTGCGGGTGGAGGCGGGATCGCGAGGTATAAAGCCGGCACCGGTGGTGCCGGGGCGGCGGCCTGGAGGGACCAGCGCGCGTGGCGTCTGAGTCGTCACGTGGATCTGCGATCACGACGCGTCGCCGTGCCGTTTCGATCAAGCGTAGATCCAGCGTCGCTGGCCGCTGCTCCGGGACCACCGGTCCCGGCTTTTTACGCGCGGCGGCTGCGCCGCGCCAGCAGCGCCAGGCCCGCCAGCAGCAGCGGCGCGGTGGCGGGGGTGGGGACGATGGTGATGGGCGCTTCGCGGTAGCCGTCACCCGAGAGCGTCCAGCGGATGCGATACTCACCCGGAGCCAGCGGGTTGCCCTGGCTGTCGAAGCCGTCAAAGTCCCAGTAGCGCTCGCTCTGCCAGCCGCCGGTGAGCCAGCCGCTGAAGATCTCGTGGACCAGTTCGTCGCCATGCTCGTCGAAGACGGCGATCTGGAGGTTGCCCGAGCCGTGCGAGCGGACGCCGATGGTCATGGACTCTTCACCAGGCTCGATCATCGAGGGCATGGTCAGGGCCATGTTCATGAAGCGCGTCGAGCCTTCAAAGGGCATGTCGAAGAGCCAGACCGGCTCGCCGTCGTCGACGTGGTGACGGTCGAAGGAGGGATCGTTCGCGAGGGTGACGTTCTGGAAGTAGGCCTGGTCGATCTGGGCCCGCGCGTTGGTGCCGAAGCTCATCAACTGCCGGATGGTGGCGTCGAAGTCGGCCAGGGCCGTCCAGAGCGTGCCCGCGGTGACATTGTCGCCCAGGCCGCCGGGCACGATGTCGGCGTTGGAGTTGGTGAAGTCCGGGTTGCTGAAGCTGCCGTTCCACATCACCTCGAGGTTCGTGTTGATGATGCGCTGGATGTCGTCCTCGTCGAAGACGATGCCGGCGTGGTAGGCCTCGACGATCTCGTGGACCTCACCGGCCTGGTAGTTGCGGAAGGGGTGGACGTTGATCCAGTGCCGCGACGGGTCGGGAAAGTCGCCCGTGATGTCCCCGGGCACCGTGGGCTCCCAGTAGTTCCAGATGGCCGTGCCGTCGTGGTGCTGCATGCGGCCCTTGATCGTGGAAAAGACCTTGACGGCGCGGTCGAGGTGCTCCTCTTTGCCGGTGACCTGCCACAGGCGCAGCGCGGCGGTGCCCATGGCGTTGTTCTTGTTGAACGGCAGCCCCAGGCCGGAGTTGTTGGTGGCCCAGTTCTCGTCGTGGTGCCACTGGGAGAAGTCGTTGGGCTCGAGGTAGTGGTCCCATGAGCCGTACCGGCCGTAGCGGCCGTCGTCGTGGTAGGTGCCGCGGGCGTCCCACTTCTCGATCAGGTGCGTCTCGGCGAGCTCGACGTAGCCGGCGGCGCGCTCGCCGTACTGGGCGTGCAGGGCCGGGTCGCTGTTGACGATGCGGGCGAAATCGAGCAGCGGGTTGATGAGGATGGCGTCGCCGATGTGCACGTCGGCCCAGCGGCTGTTGTCGTAGATGTAGGGGCCGATGAACCCCTTGTAGCCGTCCGGCCCGGTGCGCATGTGGTCGAGGACGAAGTCGTGGTAGTCGGCGGCCGCGTCGAGCCAGGCGGTGTCGCCCCACGCCTCGTAGGCGCGGGTGAAGTGGCTCATGGAGAAGGCGGCGTGCCAGGCCCAGCCCTCGCCGGGCTCCTGGCTAAGGTTGTGGTTATTCACCGCGCTGTTGTAGAAGGCTTGCGGCGAGACGGCCGAGGCCGCCGGGCCGAGCGTGGCGAGCGTAACGGTCGTGGCAAGAAGCAGCCCCGTGAGGCGAAGCCAACGGCAGCACAACATCAACATCAGCCGTCCTCCCTCGTTGTCGGTCTGCCAAGCATACCACACGAACGCCGCCAGGCCCAGGGGGATTTCCGGCCCCCCGGGCCTGGCAGGCGATCGACCGATCCCGCGGCGGGGGCTCAGTTGACCTCGGGCCGGCCCCACGTCTCGTGGAAGGTGCTGATGATGGGGCGGCCGATGGCCGGCTCCT
>SKPT01000504.1 GCA_007119405.1 Phycisphaeraceae bacterium | reverse complement strand
TCGTCGGTGGCGAACCGCCGGGTGAACGACATGAGATTCCGTGGAAACGCCTCGCCCATACGTGCCAGAGTAGCCCCAACATGCACTAGAGTAAAGTGCATAACCAGATCCACCAGATTTGCCGCGGATCCCCGGCCGACGTGGTGGGTTTCACTGCGCTCTACCCACCCTACATCAGCACCGTCACCAGGTAAGTTCACGGCGGTGAGTCGCACCCGTGCATCCGCCAGCAATCAGCCATCAGCCATCATAAATCGGAAATCATTCCCCCTCACCCCACGTCGCGCTGCTGCTGCGTCGTCGAGCGTCCCGGCCAGGCGAGCTCGCCGGCGGCAAGCTTGATCATGAGGCCGGCGGCGAGCTTGGCACGCTCGGCAAGCGAACTGAGCACAACGTACTCGCGCCGGCTGTGCAGCTCGCCGCCGCGGGGCCCGAGGGTGTCGACGTTGGCCAGGCCCGCGGCGGCGAGGCGGTTGCCGTCGCACACCCCGCCGGTGCTGCGCCAGGCGATGGGCAGGCCCAGCTCCCGTCCGATGGCCGCGACGTGCTCCATCAGCGCGGCCATGGGCGGGTCCAGCAGCTTGGGCGGGGCGGTGAACCCGCCGTGCAACTGCGTCTCGACGTCGTCGCGTCGCTCGGCCTCTTCGAGCAGCCGCGCCAGCCGCCGACGAAGCCGACGCTCATGGCCCGGCTCGGCGTAGCGGACGTTGAAGCGGCACACCGCCAGGTCCGGCACGACGTTGCTCGGCCCGCCACCGACGACGCGGGCGACGTTGACGCTCGTGCCCGCCAGCCAGCCGTTGATCGCGTCGAGCTCGGTGACGATCCGGGCCGCGGCGGTGACGGCGTTGCGCCCGGCTTCGATCTCACGCCCGGCGTGGGCGCTGCGCCCGCGCACGACCAGCGTGAAGTTGCCCGAGCCCTTGCGCTGCGAGACCATCGCCCCGTTGTCCAGGCTGGGCTCGAAGACGAGCCCGACGTCGCAGCGCCGGGCGCAGTCGGCCAGCAGCGGCATGGACCCGGGCGAGCCGAGCTCCTCGTCGGGGTTGATCAGCACCTCGTAGCCGACGCCCCCGGCCGCCGGCGACTGCTCCAGGGCCTGCAGCGCGGTG
Organism: Phycisphaeraceae bacterium; assembly: GCA_007119405.1. Next base: position 1,411 of record SKPT01000504.1, on the reverse strand, counting down.
AGCATGACGACCAGGCCGCCCTTGGCGTCGGCGACGCCGCGGCCAACCATGCGGTCCGGCTCGGGGCGGGCGACGTGCACCGTCTCGCCCGCGGCCGCGACGGTGTCCATGTGGATGTTCAGCAGCACACGGTGGGGCGCCTCGCCGCGCCGCCTCAGCCACAGCGCCTTGCCCAGCGGCCGATGCACCACCTGCCCGGCGTCGTCGACCACCGGCCGCGGCGGCAGCTCGACGTGGCGCAGCTCATCGCCCAGCGGATCGAAGTGGTCGGTCAACGCCTCGAGCATCCGCGCCAGGCCCGCCACGTCCTCCGACCCTGAGCCGATCTGCGCCCACTGCCTCAGAAGCTGAGCCATCGCATCGGCCTGACCGTCGATCCACCGCAACTGCTCGGGCACCCCGGCCATGGACGAATTATCAGCGCCTCAGGCGACAGGTTCAGCAGCAGCAACCCCGGGCGGCGAAATCCCGCCCTTCGCTCGCGGACTCGTTCACGACGGGCGTTAACGGGTAGGAGGGTGTGGTCTGGTATGGGGGTCGCGAACCGGGGACTGCCGCCCCGCCCCGGGCGGTTGCCGCGTGTCCCCCCCACGTCTAGAATCGCCGCAAGCGCCCACCGGGCAGCCACGGACGCCCCGCCTGCCATGGGCGGCGGGCCCATCAGAAGGGGGTGCTCCCCCATCCATCGGCCCAACCCCACGCCAAGCACCACCGCCGTCCCGCGCGTCGGCGCAATATTACAGGAGTGACTACAGAAAGTGTGTGGAATCTGCGGCGAGCTCATCAACTCCAACGGCCAGGCTGCCTCGCTCGACGCCGTCGGCCGAATGACCCAGCGCATGCGCTCGCGCGGGCCCGACTCCCAGGGTGTCTACCTCCACGGCTCCACCGCCTTCGGGCACTGCCGACTCAAGATCATCGACCTCTCCGAAGCCTCGCACCAGCCCATGGTCGACAGCCAGCTCGGGCTCGCCCTGGTCTTCAACGGCTGCATCTACAACTTCCGCGAGCTGCGCAAGGAGCTCGAAGGCAAAGGCTACACCTTCTTCTCCCGCGGTGATTCCGAGGTGATCCTCAAGGCCTACCACGCCTGGGGCGAACGCTGCGTCGAACGCTTCAACGGCATGTTCGCCTTCGTCATCTGGCAGCGCGACAACGACCGCGTCTTCATGGCCCGCGACCGCCTGGGCATCAAGCCGCTCTACTACGCCCGCAACGGGCAGTCCCTCCGCTTCGCCAGCTCCCTGCCCGCGTTGCTCGCCGGCGGCGACATCGACACCCGCATCGACCCGGTGGGCTTGCACCACTACATGAGCTTCCACAGCGTCGTGCCCGCGCCGTACACCATCCTCCGCGGCGTGCGCAAGCTCCCGCCGGCCACCACGCTGACCATCGACAGCGACGGCTCACG
>SKPT01000271.1 GCA_007119405.1 Phycisphaeraceae bacterium | reverse complement strand
TGTCCCACGTCGACGTCTGGTCGCCGGCGCCGAAGAAGCTCCACACAATGTCGCCATCGCTCAGGCTCTCATCCGTGTTCAGGTCCAGCGTCCCGCCGTTGGTGGCGATGTCCAGCGAACCATGGATCACCACACCCTGGCCATTGACGTCCAGCGTCGAGCCGGAGCTGATCGTCAACTGGTCGACCAGCAGCACCTCGCCGTCCCTCGTGCGGGTGGAGCTGTCCTCGGCATCGAACTGGTTGTCGTTCAGGAACTCGTTGACGAGCTGGACGTTGGCGGCGTTCTCGTCGTCGCCCACCTGGAAGTGCCCCACAGCGAACGTCTGGCTGGCGATGGCCTGGCGCGGGTCCGCCGCAACCTCGTAGCTGACGCCGTCGCCCAGCATCCGCACCGTCGACTCGTGCAGACCGCCCCAGCCGTAGGCCCGGGTGCTGGCGGAAAAACTCCCGAAAAGATTGATCTCCGTCTCCTCATCCCCGGCGATGCCCACGCGGTTGGGCTCGCGGTCCGCGCCGAACTCCACGACGCCGGGCAGCACGTCGTCGCGCAGGACCAGGTCACCGCCGATGTTCACCACCGACCCCGACGCGTGCAGTGCGATGCGCCCGCCGGGATGGGTGGCGGGATTGAAACCGTCGGCGTTGGGCTCCTGCCCGTTGGTGCGCTCCAGCAGCACACCCCGATCGACGTTGAGCACCTCGCCCTGGGTCTGGAAGATCGCCCCCGGGGCGTTGTTCAGACGCAGCACCAGCCCGTACTCGCCCTCTTGGGCCAGGATCTCCTCCTGGACGACCTCATCATCCTCCACGATCTCCGGCTGACCCGGCACGACATTGCCGCCGACGAGCGTCACCTCATCGGTCAGGTTGACGAAATTCAGGTAGCGACTCGTCAGATGGCCGTACACCTCCAGGCTCTGGTAGGTCCCGCCGGCCAGGGTCACAGCGTCGTTGGCCGAGAGGCTGTGGCGAAGCTGAAGCGCCACCTGCCCCAGGTTGTCCAGCCGCCCGCCTCCGATGGCGTGCACCACGTCGGTCTCGGCCTTGGCCGTGATCTGAATGCTGCCCGCCCCCGACGGGTTGAGCCAGCTCTGGCTCGGATCGACCCACAACTCCTGCTGGCTCAGGCTGATGCTCGGCGCCACCCGCTCCCCGGGCTGGCGCGTGAACGTGCCCGGGTCGCCCAGCGTGATCGTTGCCTCGGCGGCGGTGAACCGCACCTGCCCATCACCACGCAGCGGGTTCGTCCCATGGTTGGTGTTCGTGTGCGACTGGTACCAGCCATCCTCATTGAACGCGTCGAAGATGTGGCTCGCCCCGGCGAATTCGAGGGTCGAACCGGCGTGCAACTCGATGCTCGCCCAGCCACCGCGCCCGCCGCCGAACGACAGCGGCCGCTCGCCGGTGAGCGTCAGCGTGTGCGGCGTCTCGCCGGCGGCGTCGCCAACCTCCACCTCGCCGCGGACCTCGCTGATAAAACCGGTGATCAGCGTCAGCGTCTCGAGCTCAAAGTCGGTGTGGAACACCAGGTTGCCCCGCGCGTGGCCGTGACCGGGCGCCAGCAGCTCGATGTGGTCGGGGTTGAACACCCCGGCCTCGATGACGATGGGAAGCCAGTACGCCTCGTCCACGCTCGCCCACGCGAACACGGCCGTGTCCCCGGGCCCAGGCACGCCCATCGGTTCCCAGTTCAGCTCAAACTCGACATCCGTGTCGCTGATGTCGATGGCGTTGGCGCCCATCCACTGGTACGTCGCACCATTGTCACCGGCCGCCGGCGCTGCAAACAGCCCCGCCGCGATGGCGGCAACCAATCCCAGCCGCAAAAGACGATCAATACCGCTCATCTCTGTCCCTCCATCAGTCGACGTGAACCTCCTGAAACGCGCAACGCCCCACTGGAGCGTCACACACCACACTACACGAACCCGCGGCGCCGGAGGCCCGCCTCGGCACGCTCCGGCCGCCGAAAAGTCAGTTGGGCTCATTCTCTGAGACTTGTCCGGCCCCCTGCGCCCGTCCCCTCGCCCGGACGCGACCCCGTCTCCCCGCGTGAGGCCTTCATCCCGCCCGCCTGCCATCCCGGCGGCGTAGCCGTCAGCGCTTAGACCGCGAAGGCCTCTGAGAACCCCGAATACCAATGAATCCTTCGACAAGCCGCGAAGAAGCGAAGAACCGCGAAGCCCCCAGGGCACAGGCAATCATTGATCCTTGAATGGTTGAGTTAACCCCAAGTCGTGGGGTGCCGTGGCTTGTCCCGAAGCGCAAGCCGTGCACGTGCCGACGATCGCACGGCTTGCCGCTTCGCGGTCAAGCCGGGGCACCCTGAGTACGTCCCACCTGGGTAAAATCAACCATTCAATGGTCATAGACCCAATGCCCCCCCTTCGCGCCCTTCGCCTGCTTCGCTTCTTCGCGGTTTTTCAGAGACCCCCACGAAAAAAAGGTTCATCCGGCAATTCCGGGGCCGCCGTGACAATGCCACCCCGGAGGGGTGCTGGCTTGTAGCCACGGGTGGAGCGCAGC
>SKPT01000143.1 GCA_007119405.1 Phycisphaeraceae bacterium | reverse complement strand
GTGGGTGCCACGGCTTGACCGCGAAGCGGCAAGCCGTGCGGCGCCCGACGGAGGCACGGCTTGCCCTTCGGGACAAGCCGTGGGACCCCCACTCCTGCGGCTTTCGGGCGGAGCCTAATTGAAGCCGAACCCCGAGACCGAAGCCATATTACCCCGTCATGCCCAGCGCCGGCCACGCCCCGAAGCGCGTGCTCATCGTCCGCCCTTCCGCCCTGGGTGACGTCGCCCGCACCGTCCCCGCCCTCGCCACCGTCTCCCGCCACTGGCCTGACGCACAGGTCGACTGGCTCGTCAACACCCCCTTCGCCGACGTCATCGCCGCCCACCCCGCGCTGAGCCAGGTCATCGCCTTCGACCGCCAGCGCCTCGCCGGCTTCGCCCGCCGACGGGACGCGACACGCGCCGGCCTCGAGCTCTGGCGCACGCTCCGCCACAACAACTACGACGTCGTCTACGACCTCCAGGGCCTGGCCCGCTCCGGCCTGCTCACCCGACTGACCCACGCCCCGCGACGCGTCGGCTTCGCGGACGCCCGCGAACTCGCCTGGCTCGGCTACAACGTCCGGCACCGCGTCGACGGCTACCGCCACACCGTCGACCAGATGCTCGCCCTGCTCGCCGGCGAAGGCATGCAACCCGTCTACGACCTGCAACTGCACGTCCCGCCGACCGACCGGTGCTGGCTCGACGCCTTCCTCCACGAGCACCACCTCCACGCCGGCTACGCCTGCGTCGCCCCCACCGCCCGCTGGCGGTGCAAGTGCTGGCCGACGCCCAAGTACGCCCAGCTCATCCAGCGCCTGCTCGCCAGCGGCCTCGCCGGCGACCGCGTCGTGATCATCGCCGCCCCCGGCGAACGCGAGCAGGTTCACGACCTGCTCAGCCTGCTGCCCGCCGAGCGGCGCGGCCGCGTCGTCTGGCCCACCACCAGCGTCGGGCAGATGATGGCCATCCTCAGCCGCTCACGCCTGCTCGTGTCCAATGACTCGGCCCCGCTGCACGTGGCCGTCGGCCTCGCCCGCCCCGTCGTCGCCATCTTCGGCCCGACCGACCCGGCCCACGTCGGGCCCTACGGCCGGGCCCGCAGCGTCGTCCAGCCCGCCTCCCTCCGCGCCGCCCACCGACACCACCACCCCAACCCCCGCGCCTACCGCATCCACCCCGACGACCAGAGCCTCATCGACGAGGTCACCGTCGAGCAGGTCTGGGAACGAGTTGAGGAGGAAGTGGCGCGCCAAGCCTCGACCAACCATTAAAGCGCGATCCGCCCTTGACGCCCGACCTGAGCGAGTCGGCGAGCGAAGGTCGGGATTGCCGGTTCCTGCATTCAGCATCCTGCATTCTGAATTTGTATCATCTCCCTCAGCACCCGCTTCCCGGAGCCTCTCCATGCGACGCCTCGCCGCCTGCCTCGCCCTCGCCGCCCTCGCCCTGGCCAGCGCCTCGTGCGAGCCGGCCGGCGACCGCTACCTCATGGTCACCGCCAGCCAGACCGGGGCCTACCACCCCATCGGCCAGGCCATCGCCCGCCTCGTGCACGCCGGCGACTCGGGCATCCGCATCGACGTCAGGCCCAGCGGCGGCTCGGCCGACAACGCCCGCCAGCTCGGCCGCGGCGACGCCGACTTCGCCCTGATGCAGAACGACTTCGCCGTCTTCGCCACACGCGGCGAGCAGGCCTTCGACGGCAACCCCATCGACAACATCCGCGGCGTCGCCGCCCTCTACCCCGAGCAGATCCACCTCGTCGCCCGCGCCGACGCCGGCATCCGCTCCGTCGCCGACCTGGCGGGCAAACGCGTGTCCATCGGCGACGCCGGCTCCGGCACCGAGGGCAACGCCCTGCACATTCTCGAAGCCTACGGCCTGAGCAGCGATGACCTCGGGGCACGCGAACGGCTCGACCCCTCCGTCTCCGCCGAGTACCTCCAGGACGGCCGGCTCGACGCCATGTTCTTCACCGTCGCCGTCGGCGCCGCCGCCATCCAGGAGGCCGCCAGCCAGACCGACATCGTCTTCGTGCCCATCGAAGGCTCCGAACGCGACGCCCTTATCGAGCAGTACCCCTACTACAGCCCCTCACCCATCCCCGCGGACGCCTACGGAAGCGGCACGCCCGGCGCCGACGTGCCCGGGGTCTCGGTCATGGCGTCGCTCGTCGTCCGCGCCGAGGTGCCCGACGAGGCCGTCGAAGCCGTGCTCGACGCCATCCTCGGCGACATCGACGCCTTCCGCGGCTCCCACGCCCGCCTGGCCGAGTTCAACCGCGAAAGCGCCGAGGCCAACCTCCCCATCGACATGCACCCCGCCGCCGCCGCCTGGTACAGCCGCGCCGCCCTGCGCGCCAGCCCGGCCTACGCCGGGTTCGTCGCGCCGCAAATATCCCTGACCGACGACGACGGTGAAGCCTGCACCTGCTGCCCCGATTGTCACTGAGAGCGTGTGTGGCAAGTCCTCTGGGGGTGGCACTGACAAGGCCGTCCGCGGCCTTGTCAGTGCGTCACGCCATACGACCCCGTCACCCCCATCGAG
>SKPT01000120.1 GCA_007119405.1 Phycisphaeraceae bacterium | reverse complement strand
TCGAAGTTGGACGCGATGCCCACCACCGCCATGTCCACGCCGTCGATGCCCTGGGAGCGCAGCGCCTGCTCGTCGGTGGCGTCGAGGGCGATGGCGAGCGTCACGCGGTCGCGCATGTCCTCGATGATCTCGGCGTTGCGGTCGATGCCAATGACCTCCTGCCCGATCTCGGCGAGGTTGGCCGCCAATCGCGAGCCGAAGCGTCCAAGGCCGATGATGGCAAAGCGTTGCATGGCGGGCCCAAGGTAGCACGCCCGCGGGAGGCGGGCAATTCACAATGCAGAATTCAGAATGCAGAATGCAGAAGCGCTCCCTGCCCCCGGTCAACGCCCGATCGCCGGTTCTTCTTTCTGCATTCTGCATTCTGCATTCTGCCTTTCTCTCCCTCACCCCAGCACCACGTCCTCGTGGGCGTAGCGATAGCCCTGGCGGCGTCTGCCCGCGAGCATCAGCGCCCCGAGCAGGGTCAGCGGGCCGACGCGGCCGAGGAACATCGTTATCGCCAGCACGATGCGCCCCGGGTCGCTGGCCTCGGCGGGGACGCCGAACGCCAGGCCCACCGTGCCCGCGGCGCTGACGGTGTCGAACACCAGCTCCTTGAGGTCGAAGCGTCCGGCCTCGGTGACGCTGAGCACCAGCACCGCCACGACCGCCAGGCCCAGGTAGCAGATGGCGATCGTCGCGGCGCGGCGCACGAGGGCGTCGCTGAGCGTGCGCCTGAACGCCTCGGTCTCGGGGCGGTTGCGCAGCGTGGCGACGACGCTGAGAAACAGCAGCGCCAGCACCGTCGTCTTCATCCCGCCCGCGGGGCTGCCCGGCGAGCCGCCGATGAGCATCAGCACCATCAGCGAGAACACGCCGGTGTCGCTGACCTCGGCCATGTCGATGGTGGTGAACCCGGCCGTGCGCGCCGCCCACGCGAGGAACGCGCCGTCGAGCATCGCCTGGCCCGGGTTGGTGGTGGTGGCGAGGGTGAGTTGGCCCAGGGCGATGGCGAGCATGCCCACGATGGGTACGATCACCGAGGTTGCGAGCACCACCTTGGTATGCACGCTCAGACGTGTCGGCCGGGCCAGCGGGCCGCGCATCCATCCGCGGACGCGGTCGCGCCACGTTCGCCAGAGGTTCTCGATCACCGGAAAGCCGATCGCTCCGACGACGATCGCCGGCAGGATCACGGCGTGCGCCAGCGGGGCGTTGCGGTAGGCGATCAGGCTCTGGCCGGTCAGGTCAAACCCGGCGTTGCAAAAGGCGCTGACGGCGTGGAAGAGGCTCATCGCCGTGCGCTGGGCGACGGTCAAGTCCCCCTGCCAGAGCGGATAGGCCATCGCGGCGGTCAGCAGCTCCAGGCCGATGGTCACCAGCACGATGAAGCGCACGAAGCGGGTGATCTGGGTCACCGGCTGGTCGTGGAGCATCTCGCCCAGGCTGACGTTTTCGCGCAGCGACAGCCCGCGGCCGAACAGCAGCGCGAGCACGGAGCCGAAGATGATGATGCCCAGCGCCACGAGCTGGATGAGCACGGCGATGACGAGATGGCCGAAGGGCGCGAAGCCCGTGGCCGTGTCGCGCACGATCAGGCCGGTGACGCACACGGCGCTGGTGGCGGTGAACAGGGCGTCGACAAAGCCGATGGGCTGGCCGGCGGGTGTGGCCACGGGCATCATCAGCAGCAGCGTGCCGATGCCGATCAGCAGCAGGAAGGAGATCGGCAGCAGCACGCCAGGCCTGGCCAAGGCGCGCGACAGGGCCATGTTTACCCGCCACAGCTCGGCGCAGAAGAGCACGACGGCGACGAACTCGACCAGCCGCCACGCCGCCGCCGCGCCGGCGACGAAGGCGACCATTCCCGCCGCCGCCAGGGCGAACAGGCCCCACTCGAACACGCCGGCGCCCGCCCCGGGCAGCGGCTCGGTGCGCGTGCGCTTGCGCGCGATCACGTCGGCGGCATAGATCGCCAGCAGCACCACCTGCGCCCCGCGCAGCAGGAGCTCGGCGAAGCGCGGCTCATAGAAGCCGTGCTCCAGCGCCACCGTCGCCGCCGCCAGCGCCATCAGCGCCAGGCGCAGCGCCATCGCCGTCGGCCGAAGCCGCGGCGGCTCGGGCAGACGCCCGTACTGCGGATTGAACCCCTGAGGCTCCGTCATGGAGCGGCAATCGTAACCCCGCCAGGGCGTCGGCGGTAGCAAGGCAGGCCATCGCATCGAACGATCGACGGGTTCTCGCAGGGCCCGGCAGGAGCGCCGAGGCCCCGGCATGGCCGCTTCAACCCGACCGGGTGCCACACGATGCCGTGAACCTTGTGGCGGCGCACCAGCGCGGAGAAGCTCACAACCTTGGGTGCCACGGCTTGACCCGAAGGGCAAGCCGTGCTTCCCGTGACCACCGCACGGCTACAAGAAGGTGGGAATTAGGCTCCGTCCGAAAAGTGGGTGCCACGGCTTGACCGCGAAGCGGCAAGCCGTGTGACGGCCGACGGAGACACGGCTTGCCCTTGGGGACAAGCCGTGGCACCCCCACTCCTGCGGTTTTC
>SKPT01000344.1 GCA_007119405.1 Phycisphaeraceae bacterium | reverse complement strand
TGTCGGCCCAGCCGGCGTACCAGACCCAACGGTCGATCGCGGCGTCCACCGCCGCTCCGGCGTCGGCTCCGGCAAGTCCTTCCGCGTCGCCGACCTCGGCGATGAACTGCGCCCGCCGGCCTTCGAGCAGCTCGGCGACCCGGTAGAGGATCTGACCGCGGTTGTACGGCGTTCGCTCCCACCAGCCCGGGAACGCCCTGCGGGCCGCGGCGACGGCGTCGCGGGCGTCCTTGCGGGAGGCGCGAGCGGCGTTGGCGAGGAAGCGCCCGTCGTGAGCCGTGATCTCGTAGCTGCGCCCCGACTCCGACCGGGGGAACGCACCCCCGATGAAGAGCTTGTAGGTCTTGCGGACGTCGAGGCGGGTCACGAGGCGGGGGATGTCGTGCGGGTCGTTCTGCCCGTCGCCGTCCATGGGCACGAGGATCCGGCCGCGGGCGTGCTCGAAGCCCGCGGCGAGCGCGGCGGTCTGCCCGAAGCGCCGCGTGAACTGCACGACGCGCACGCGCGGGTCGGCGGCGGCGATGCGGCGCAGGCGGTCGAGCGTGCCGTCGCGCGAGCCGTCGTCGACGAAGATGATCTCGTAGCGCAGCTCCTGGGCCTCGATGACCTGGGCCAGCTCGGCGTAGACCTGCCCGACGCTGTCCTGCTCGTCGAGCACGGGGATGATGACGGAGACGTCGCAGGTGTCGCTGCGGCGGTTGTTGCTTGGCATGATCACGGGTTGCTTCCTTTCCTTCCGTTGCGTCCAAAGCAGCTCGTGGGCGTTGTCAGGCGGGCCCGGCGCTGCCGGGCTGGCGGTCGAGCGTCTCGGGCGTCGGCTGGCGCATGTGGATGAGCCTGGCGGGCACGCCGCCGACGATGGCGCCCGGTGGCACGTCCTTGATGACCACGGCGTTGGCGCCGATGATGCTGTCGTGGCCGACGCGGATGTGGCCGAGCACGGCCGCGCCGCAGCCGATGTCCACGCGGTCCTCGATGACGGGCTTGGCGTTGCGGTCGCCGGGGCGGGCGATGCCCAGCGTGGTGTTCTGGCGGATGATGCAGTCGTCGCCGATGCAGCGGGCGCCAATGATCATCCCGCCGAAGTGCTCGAGGCGCAGGCGCCGGCCGACCTGAACGGTGTAGCTGAGCTTGATGCCGCACAGGCACTCGGTCAGCGGGTAGAGCAGCTTGTAGAGAAGCGAAAGCGGGGCGCGGAGCAGGCGCGGCCGGTCCATGCGCCAGTTGCCCAGGCGGTGCAGCGCCAGCACCCAGAAGCCCTGCGACAGCAGGCCGCGCTCCTGCGTGCGCCGGTCCTCGTTGATCAGCGCCAGCAGGCCGATGCCCGGCGGGTTGAGGTTGCGATCGCCGCGCGGCAGTTCCGGCGCGGGGGCGGGTGGTGGCGGGTGTCGGGCGATCATGATGCACTCCCGGAACGGGGCACGGGTGAAGGCGATCAACGCGAAGGCGGGCGATCCGCGGTGTTCGTTAGGTTTCGCGAAGCCGCAAGCGGCCCTTGATCCATGTTCCTCTGTGGCTCGCTTCGGCGCGGCAGCAGGCTGTGGCGGATGAAGTCGCGCAGGAATCGTGGCGGGTCGGGGTCGGGCCTGGCCTGGAGCCGCCGCCGCACGCGCCAGCAGGCGAAGGCGGCGAGGAAGACCAGGTCGTTGAGCGCGGCGTAGCCGCGGCCGTACGTCTTGCAAAAAAAGTGCCGCCGCGAGGCGAACCAGTACGCCGGCACCGGCCTGGCGGCGCGGTTGGCGCCGGTGACGCCCGAGCTCTGCCCCACCAGATGCACGACACGGGCCTCGGGCACGTACCAGCAGCGCCACCCGGCCCGGCGCGCCCGCCAGGCCAGGTCCTGCTCCTCGTAGTAGAGGAAGTAGCGCTCATCCAGCAGGCCCACCTGCTCGAAGACCTCGCGACGCACCAGCATCGCCGCGCCGCTGACCCAGTCGGTGGCGTGCGCCGCGTCGCGCGGCGGCGGGGCGATGACGCGATGGGCCAGCAGCCGGCTGACCAGGCGCAGGCGGATGGCCTTGTTGAACTCGCCGGCGATGCTGTGGAAGCGAAACGCGCTGGGCCGGGCCGAGCCGTCCGGGTTCTCGATGCGCGGGCCGACGAGCCCGACGTCCGCGTGCTCGTCCATGAAGCGCAGCAGCGTCGCCAGCGCGCCGGGTCGCACGAGCGTGTCGGGGTTGAGCATGAGGATGTAGCGCGGCGGGTTCGCCCGGTGCAGGGCCGCGGCGATGGCGAGGTTGTTGCCGGCGGCGAAGCCGCGGTTGCGCTCGCAGACGCGCAGGCGCACCCAGCCTGACCAGCCGCGCTGGGCGATGGCGTCGGCGATGCGCTGGGCGGAGTCGTCGGCGGAGCCGCCCTCGACGACGTCGACGCGCGCCAGGCCGGGCAGCGCGGCCAGCTCGGGCTCGAGGCTGGCCAGGCAGTCGATGGCCAGGGCGGGCGTGCGGTAGTTGACGATGACGATGAGCAGGCGCATGGGCGGTTACGTGATGGCTCGGGGTCGTGATCGCGACGGTGCGGCGGCGCGTTGGGCGG
>SKPT01000340.1 GCA_007119405.1 Phycisphaeraceae bacterium | reverse complement strand
CGCCATGACCGCCTGCATGCACAAGCTGCTGATCCACCTGAACCGCCTCATGGCCGACGAAATTCACGCCACCACCGCTTGACAGGAAACACAGTCGCTTCGGGACAAGCCGTGGCACCCCACGACTAATCCGTGATCATCCGCGGCTATTTCCCTCCCCGCCCAGCCGCGCCACCATGGCGGTGATGACGAAGCCGGCGGCGGCGATGGCGAGCGCCGCGAAAAGGTGGAAGGTCGCGGGCTGGAAGAACTCGAGCGGGGCGTCGGGGTCACCGGGCTCGACGGAGCGCTGGAAGGGCCAGAGCCCGACCAGGGCGCCGACCAGCAGGCCGAGCAGCACGCCCAGCGTGGCGAGCTGGTACCGCGCCAGCAGCCAGCGGAGGACGTGGCTGACGCCCACGACGCCGGCCACGACGCCCAGGCCCACCGGCAGGACGAAGGCAAGGGCGAGGCGGACGAGGCCGGCGATGTCGCCGGCGGCGAGCGCCTGGCGCAGCTCGTCGACGCCGCCGAGCACGGGCACGTAGACGCCGAGCACCAGCAGCAGGTAGCCGCCGCTGAGCCCCGGCAGGATCATGGCGCTGGCCCCGGCGAGCCCGGCGAGGAAGAAGGCGACGACGCCCGGGCCGGCGGCGCCGGAGCCGGGCGTCAGTTCGAAGGCCTGGGCCAGGGCCAGCAGCGCCATCGCCGCCAGCCCCGCACCGGCGCCAATCCAGACGCGGACGCTCGGCCCGCCGGCAGCGCGGACCATACGCCAGAGCACCGGCACGCCGCCGAGCGTCAGGCCGATGAACAGGCTGTACATGATCCAGCGATCGTTGACGACCAGGTCGCGCACGACGCCGGCCAGCAGCAGGATGCCCGCCGCGGCGGCGACGACCACGCTGCCCAGCGCCAGCAGCGACTGCCGGCGAAAGCGCAGGGAGGTGACCTCGGCCACGGCGGTGATGAAGTGGGGGTAGACGCCCGCGGCCAGGAGCATCGTCGCGCCGCTGATGCCCGGCACGAGGTTGGCCAGGCCCATCAGCACGCCGCCGAGCACGCCACGGGCGAGGAGGATGGGCGCCGGCAGGCTCGGCAGGGCGGCGGAGCGGGCGTCGTTGCCCGCCGCAGGATCTCGGCCATCGTGCGATTCGACGCTGTCGGCCCATCGGCGCAGTCCCCGGCTTATGCCCCACGTCGCCACGGCCCCGATCGCGGCGAAGATCACGCCGCCGCCAGAACCGAGCACGGCCGAACCGACGGCGCCCGCCCCGATCACCAAAAACGCGAACGCAAGTACCGACCCAACCGTCGCGGCGTACCGTGCGTTGGACGGCTTGTCCATGAACTGGCCCATTTCACTCTTGCCTTCCAGCGATCTTGAAGCCCACGTCCTGCGACCCTGACGCGTCGGCGAAGCCGGCGGGTGGGATGGCCGGGTCGGTGGTCATGGTGTCACTTTACTCAAGCCGATGCGATCCGCCCCCCCCTCCCTTCGGGAGAGGCTGGGGGAGGGTGCGTTCGAACAACTTGCGTGGCCGTTACCGGCAACCGTCGTTGCAGTCGACGTATCGGCGTGACGCAGACGCACGGTGGCAGGTGACGCCCTCCCCCAGCCCCTCCCGGAGGGAGGAGGGCCGGAAGCGGCCAACTCGCCGCGGATCGTCGCGTCGGCGCGAAACCGACCGCCGGCCCACCGCTATGATGTTGCCGGGCTTACGCATGCGACGATTTCTGCTTGTTCTGGCGCTCCTGCTTGCCGTGCTGCTGCTCGTTGGTGGCGTGGCGGGGCATGTCGTGCTGCGCTCGGACCTGCCGCGGCGGATCGTCGAGCGCGAGCTGGCCGAGGCCCTGGGGCTGGAGGTGCGCCTCGACGCGCTGCGCATCGGCTGGACGGGGCGCAGCGAGGCGCGGGGCGTGCGCATCGGGCTGCCGCTGGACGACAAGCCGCTGCTCGAGGCGCCCCGGCTGGAGCTGGGTCACACGGCCGTGCTGGCGATGGTCACGGGCTTCGAGCTGCGTTCGGCGCGCGTGGTGGAGCCGAGCGTGTACGTGCGCGAGGCGATCGACGGGCAGTGGAACCTGGACCAGGCCAGGCAGATCGTGGGCCGGCGGCTGGCCCAGCGCGAGCCGCGGCCGGGCCCGCCGGCGCCGCTGGCGCTGCCGGCGCTGGACATCGTCAACGCGCATCTGGTCATCGAGCGCTACGACATGCCCGAGCAGCGCTTCGACCAGGTGGCGATCCACGGGCGGGCGCGCGGGCCGATGGCCTACGAGCTGGTGCTCGACGCCGAGCCGCTGGGCCAGGCGCGGGCGTCGTTCGCGGGCGTGGCGCCGTTCATGCACGAGGCGAGCTTCGACCTTCAGCCTTCCTCGCGCCTGCTGCACGCGCTGCTCGGCGACGCACCGGACGCGCGCATGATCGGCCGGTGGCGCGGGCGTTACGACGGCGACCGCCTGCGCGGCACGCTGGAGCTGACGGAGCTGACGGGCCCGGGCCTGCACGTCGCGGGCAGCGCGCGCGTCACGGCCGCGGGCGAGCCGCCGCAGTTG
>SKPT01000618.1 GCA_007119405.1 Phycisphaeraceae bacterium | reverse complement strand
CGCTGCGCGCCCGGCTGCATCACGAGCAGACGCCGGCGGGGCGGGACCAGCTCGTGGTGACGCAGATTCCGTATCAGACGTCCAAGAACGATGGCATCGTCGACAAGATCGTGCAGCTTCGCAAGGCCGATCGCCTGACCGACATCTCCAACATCATCGACGAGTCGTCGGGGCGTGCGGGCATGCGCGTGGTGGTCGAGCTCAAGCGCGGGGCCGACCCGGCGACGGTGGAGAACCAGCTCTACCAGCTTACCCCGCTGCAGTCGACGTTCAGCATCATCAACATCGCGCTGGTCAACGGCCAGCCGCGCACGCTCTCGCTCAAGGAGCTGATCCAGCTCTGGATCGAGCACCGGCAGGAGGTGATCCGCCGGCGGACGCAGTACCGCCTGCGCCAGGCGCAGCAGGAAGCCCACCGGATCGAGGGCCTCATCTACGCGGTGTGCGACATCGACGAGGTGATCCGCCTCATCCGCTCCAGCCGCACGCGCGACGAGGCGATCGACAAGCTCATGGCCCGGGGCTTTCGCATCGCGCCGGACCACGAGCACGCGCCCAAGATCCCGCAGCGGCTGCTCGACGCGTCGGCGGAGAATGCCGTGCAGCTCACGCGCGTGCAGGCGGAGGCGATCGGGCGGTTGCAGCTCATCCAGCTCGTCGGGCTCGAGATTGAGGAGCTGGTCAAGAACTACGCCAGGCTCATCGAGCAGATCGAGGACTACGAGTCGATCCTGGCCGACCCGCAGCGGGTGCTGGCGATCATCAAGGAGGACGTCGCGGATCTCAAGAGCAAGTACGCCGACGAGCGCCGCACCGAGATCCAGGAGCAGGAGGCGGGCGAGCTGGACATCGCCGCGCTGACGCCGGTGGAGCAGGTGGCGGTGACGATCACGCACCACGGCTACGTCAAGCGCCTGCCGGTGGATCAATACCGCACGCAGGGCCGGGGCGGGCGCGGCGTGATCGGGGCCGCGGCGCGCGACGAGGACTTCACCGAGCAGGTTTTCGTCGCCTCGACACACGATGACCTCTTGTGCTTTACCAACACGGGGCGGGTCTTCCGCATCAAGGTCTACGAGATCCCCGAGGCCCCGCGCACCAGTCGCGGGCGCAACATCGTCAACATCATCAACATGCAAAGCCACGAGCGCGTCTGCACGTTCATGCCCATCGTGGACTTCGAGCGGGCGGAAAACTACCTGCTCTTCGCCACGGCCGGCGGGCTGATCAAGCGCACGGCGCTCAAGGACTACCGCAACGTCAACCGCTCGGGGTTGATCGCGGTGAACCTGCGCGAGGGCGACGCGCTGATCGGCGTCACGTGCACCGAGGGCAACGACCACCTGCTGCTGGGCACGCGCAGCGGCATGGCGATCCGCTTCCCGGAGGACGACGTGCGCGTCATGGGCCGCGTGGCCACGGGCGTCAAGGGCATCGCCCTGGCGGGCGGCGACGAGGTCGTGGGCCTGGTGCGCCTCCCCGAAGCCGCCGAGGCCGACCTGCTCACGGTGACGGAGCGGGGCTACGGCAAGCGCACGCCCACGGGAGAGTACCTGGTCCAGAGCGAGGCCGGCCCGCGCCCGCAGAGCCGCGGCGGCAAGGGGCGGCGCGACATCGCCGTGACCGCCCGCAACGGCCCGGTGACGGGCCTGCTGCTGGTGCGCGGCGGCGAGGACCTCATGTGCATCACGCAGCAGGGGATGATCGTGCGCATCAACACCGACACCATCCGCCGCACCGGCCGCGGCGCCCAGGGCGTACGCGTCGTCCGTGTCGCCGACGGCGACCGCCTCGTCGGTCTGGCCACCGTCGCCGACGAGGACAGCGGCGAGGTCTCGCCGGAGCAGGTGCCCTCCTGAAGCTCGCGCGGCGGGACAAGCGAGCCCGGCGGGTCTTCCTGCCTGCTTCTGCGGCCTGCCTCCGTGCCTTCGTGGCTGCTGCCATGACCCTGCAAAAGCGAAGCGACAACCTCTGGGTGCTGACCTTCGGCGATGAGCCACGCGAGCAGCTCGACCAACTGCTGGTGGACCTGCGGGCCAGCGACCCGTGCCCGGACGTGGTGGTGGACCTGTCGCCGGCCGAGCTGCTGACCAGCGGCCACCTGTCGCAACTGCTTCGCGTGCGGCAACTGCTGATCGAGAAGGACCAGCGGCTGACGCTGGCGGGTGCTCGCGGCGACGTGTGGGGCCTGTTCACCACGACAGGGCTGGACAAGGTTTTCCACTTCGCCGACGACGCGGAGGCGGCGGTGGCGGCGCTGCGCGGGTGAGTAGTGGGGATCGCGTGCGCCGGCAGGGACGTTGAGGCTGCGTCGGAGAACGGGTGCCACTCAATGCCGTGACGTTGTGTTGTAGGGTGGGTAGAGCGAAGCGAAACCCACCACGATGCTCGTAGATCCAAGGTAAGACTGGTGGGTTTCGCTTCGCTCTACCCACCCTACATCCGCGCCGCCACGAAAAAGTTCACCGCATGGGGTGCCACTGGCGGCTTGTCCGCCAGTGCCCGGGCGCAACGGGAGTCGTGCCGCCCGATCCACGGTGGAT
>SKPT01000284.1 GCA_007119405.1 Phycisphaeraceae bacterium | reverse complement strand
CTGGAGCGTGACAAGGCCACGGAGCAGGCGGAGCTGCTTCGGCGGATGGAGATTCTCCAGCAGCTCGGGCGCAACGTGGTCATCTCCAACTACCGCGAGTACTTCCGCCTGACGCAACTGATCGCCCGCTACACGACGCGGCGCATCGGGCTGGTCACGGGGGCCGCGACCCTCCCGGCGCTGTTCGACCCGGCCTACTACCAGGACCTGCCCGGCGGCGTGCTGGAGGCGATCGGTCGGCTGTTCAAGCGCAACGTGCGGTTCTACGTCTACCCCTACCGCGATGACGCGGGCACGCTGGTGGACGCGGAGCACGCGCGCATCAGCGCCGAGGCTCAGCCGCTGTACCGCTACCTCCTGCAGGCCGGGGCGATCCAGGCCCTGGAGCCCGACCCGCGCTCGGATCTGTCGATCTTCCCCGAGGACGTGCGTCGGATGATCCAGCAAGGGATCCCCGACTGGCAGAAGCTCGTGCCCGAGCCGGTGGCCGCGGCGCTGCTGGCGGCGCGGTAGGGGGCGTCGTCGGCGGCGATCCCGCAAGGACTTACGGCGTTATGGGACGCTGGCGAAGCGGCGGCGAAATGGTCGTAAGATCTTTTTTTGACGCAGTTTGCATTGTAACGACTGGGCGGATGCTGTTTTCTGGATCGCTTATAGTGGAGATTTTCCCGATTGTTGCCCGATGCAAGCTCCTAATTCCTGCGAAGAAAGGAGCACACCATGCCCAATCGCACTCATCGAACCCTGTCCCTGCTTGTTGCCGGGGCGCTGCTGGCCGGCCCGGGCCTGGCCCTGGCCCAGGACGACGCCAACGACGCACCGGCCCCGGCGCCGGCGCCGGCCCCGGGGCTGACGGGCGGCTACGAGGACGGCCGCTTCTCCGTCGCCAGCACCGACGACCGCTTCTCGCTCTCGCCGAGCCTGCTGATGCAGTTCCGGTACATTTTGAACTACCGCGACGGCGGCGTCGGCGGCGATCCGGACCGCAGCCGGACGCGCGACGGCCTGGAGCTGACCCGCGTGCGCGTCGGCGCCGACGGGCACCTGTACACCAATGACCTGACCTACAACGTCATCCTCGCCTCCGACCCGGACCTGAGTGTGACCGCCCCCGCCATCGGCGGCGGCTTCAACGTCCTGGACGCCTACGTCAGTTGGCACGGCCTTGCGGACCTGACCATCACGGCCGGCCAGTTCCGCGAGCCGCTGTTCCGCGAGTTCAACGTCGGCGCCGGCAACCAGCTTGCGGTCGAGCGCTCGCTCGCGGACACCTTCATCGGCGGCAGCTCGATCGGCCGCGTCCAGGGCGTCAGCGCGAGCTGGCACGACGGCGGGCCGCTGCGCGGCATCCTGGCCCTGCACGAGGGCGCTCGCAGCAACAACACCGCCTACGACGTCACCCCCGGCGGGGCCGGGCCCTCGCTCCGCGCCGAGTACATGCTCATCGGCGACGACTGGGCCGGCTACGAGGACTTCCGCGCCGGCAACGATGAGATCCTGGTCGTCGGCGGCGGGTTCAACTGGCAGCGCTTCGACAACGCCGACATCCTCTACCACACCGTCGACGTGCAGTGGAACAACCCCGCGGACATTTTTGGCCTGGGGGTGTTCGCGGCGCTGCTCGGGCGGTACGACGACGTCGACAACATGGACAGCCAGTACCAGTTGGGCCTGCTGGCCCAGGCTGGCTACCAGCTCGACGACCGGATCGAGGTGTTCGGCCGCTACAGCGTGGTATGCCAGGATACCGACGGGAATCCGATGACCGCGGACGTGCACGAGGTCACCGTCGGCGCCAACTACTACTTCGCCGGGCCTCATGCCAAGGTCTCGGCCGACCTGAACTGGCTGCCCCGCGGCGCCGACAACATGGCTTCGCCCGCTCAGGGTATCCTGGCGCACAACACCGACGACGACCAGATCATGCTCCGTGTGCAGTTGCAGTTGGCGCACTGACCCGCGACGGACTTCGCCATGCCCCTTGCGCCGGCGCGGGCCCCAACCCGCGCCGGCGAGGCTTCAAGCTCAAGGAGATTCACCATGAAGATGACGATTCTCGCCTCAATGCTGGCCCTGGCCACGCTGGTGCTCGCCACCGGCTGCAACCCCGGCGGCGGCTGGTAAGCCCGGCGACAGACGAACGAAAACGAACGCACCCGCGGCCCCGGCCGCGGGTGCGTCGTTTTGCGCTGAGAACGTGTGTGAGAAGGGTGAGAAGGGTGCAGCACAGCATCCCGCCAGGGTGCTGTGTGCCTGGGCCATCAACGGTGAATCGCACACAGCAGCCTTCGGCATGCTGTGTGGCACCCCCAAAGGACTTGCTCCACACGCTCTGAGGGTGGGTGGGGTTCCTGGAGGAGTGCGAAGCAGCGAAGGGGGCGGGGAAGAGAAGGGCGAGCAAAGCACGTCCATGTTCGTGGCCTTCGCATTCGCGAAGACGACGGCATCCGACGTCCGAGGGCTGAACGTGATGTGTATCACCTGCTTATAAAGCCGGGACCGGTGGTCCCGGGGTGGCGGCGTGGGGTGCACGTCAACGCGTGTCG
>SKPT01000536.1 GCA_007119405.1 Phycisphaeraceae bacterium | reverse complement strand
TCAGGTTGCTCAGCCGATGCGACTCGCGGAACACCGTTTGTGCCGCCTGCTGCTGCTTCGTGCCCGGCGTGAGCGTCATCGCCAGCAACTGGCTTCGTCCGCTGATGATCGCCAGCGGGTTGTTCATCTCGTGCGCCGCCCCGGCCGCCATCTCCCCCAGCCGCGCCATCGACTCCTGCCTCAGCAGCCGATCCTGCGCCTCGGCCAGCGCGGCGTTGGCCTCGGCGAGCTGCTCGCCCAGACGCCGCGCCCCGTCGTGCTGCGCCGCCGCCGCGATCGCCGCGCCCCACGTCGACGCCAGCGGCGCGAGCTGCTTCCACGGGGGCAACTGCGGCCGATCGTGCAGCAGCACCGCCACCGTGCCCCATCCGCTGCTCAAGGGCAGCAGCTTGACCTGCCGCACGTCCGCCGCGTCCACAAGGTAGTCGGCGATCCACGGCAGCAGGCCCATCAGGCTCATGCCCACCGGCTGCTGGCCATCGAGCTGCGTCAGGTCCGGGGCGTAGGGCGGCGCCTCGACGCACTGCTGGCGCACCGGCCTCGCTTCGCCGCCGTACTGGCTGATCGTCCACGTCTGCCCATCGTCGCCGCCGCCCGTGGCGTCGCCGGCGTAGAGCATCGCGTAGAACCCGGCGCCGAACAGCCCGCGCGCCGACTCGGCCACCGCGTCCTGCACGTCCTGGACGCTGCGCCCCGGCGTGGCCGCGCCATGAAATGCGTTGATCGCCTCGAGCACGCGCGCCTGGTTCGCCGCCGCCCGGCCGCGCTGATGCAGCAGCGTGTTCAGCCGGCCCAGCGCCGCGTTGGCACGCTGGATCGAGCCCAGGAACAGCTCGCGCGACGGCGCCTCGCCCAGGCCCAGCGACCGCGCGCGACGCTCCAGCTCCTCGTGCACCCGCCTGGCGGCGTCGGCCACGGCGTCGGCGTTGAGCCCGAGATGGGCGATCAGCTCGCCGACGTGCCCCGGCGGGAGAAAGTTGCCCGAGTAGCCCACATGCTGCTGACGCGCCAGCATGTCCGCCAGGCTCACCAGGCCGATCATCCGGCGATGCTCGAGCTTCGGCAGCGTCTCGAATGACGCGCCGTGAAGCCAGATGCAGTCCTGGAGCTTGTGCGGCAGGCCCCACTGCTGCGCCAGCCGCTTGCCGGCCGTGTGATGATCCAGCCCCAGCACCCGGCGCTCATACTCGGCGATGTTGCCCTGGTTCAGCTCGCACAGCTCGACCACGCGCGAGAAGCTCTTGGGCAGCACGTGATCCAGCGCCAGCTTGCCCACGTCGTGCAGCAGCCCGCACACGAACGCCTCGTCCGCGGGCAGGTCCTCCTGGCCCGGATGCGCCGCGGCGATCAGCTCGGCGATGATCCCCACCGCCAACGCGTGCGACCAGAAGGCGGCGCGATCGAACCGCGCCGGCTGGTCCTCGGCGGGCGCGGCGTCCTCGGCATGGTCGTCGAAGAGCTCGAAAACCTTGACCGAGAGCACCGCGTTGCGCACGGCCGTGAAACCCAGCAGCACGACGGCCCGGCTGACGGTCATCACCTGCTCGTGCACGCCACGGTCGGCCGTGCGGCAGAGCGAAAGCAGCTTGGCCGTCAACGCCGGGTCCGCCTCGATCAGTTCCGAGACCTGCCGCGCGTGCGCGTCATCGCTGGCGGTCAGGTCCAGCAGCTTCACCGCGATCGCCGGCAGCGTCGGCAGGGCGTCGATCTGGCGGAGGATCAGCTCGATCCGGCTGAGCCGGGCCTTGTCCGACTGCTCCCCGGCGCCAGGACTCGCTGCGGATATGGCAACCATGGCGTCATCGCTCGGCTGCACCACGGGGCGCCGCCTCAGTACGTGGGTAAACGGCCTCTGCTGGGTTCCACACAGCACGCCGGAGGCTGCTGTGTGCGATCAACGATGGATGGCCACAGCACACAGCACCCTCCGGGATGCTGTGTGGCACCCATGCCCCGGCCGCGGCGCCAGCCACGGAGCCACGGAGGCACAGAGAAGGTTCAGCGATCGTGGAGCAGAAAGAACAGGAATCGGCGTGGCGCCGGGCCCGGCAAGACGCCGGCAACACCCGGCTGACGGCACGCGCGTTTAGCTTCATCTTCTTCTCACTCGCCTCTTCTCTGTGCCTCGGTGCCTCGGTGGCGTCCTCCTCGTCACAGTTCCAGCAGCGCGACGATCTTGCGCTGAATGTCGTCGATGTCGAACGGCTTCTTGACGAACTCGTCGGCCCCGGCCTCGAGCAGATCGTCGATCTCGTCCTGGTTCACCACGCCCGAGACGATGATGATCTTCATCGCCTGAAGCTCCGGCTCCTGACGCACCCGCTGACACACCACGTTGCCGTTGATGTCCGGCAGCATGTAGTCCAGCACCATCAGGTCCGGGCGGAACTGCTGCGTCATCAGCCCGGCGTCGTAGCCCGTGTTCACCGCCTTGACCTCGAAACGCTCGTCACGCGAGAGCACGTCCACGAACAGCTCGGCGATCTGCTCGTCGTCGTCGACGACCAGGATCCGCCGCTTGCCACGTTTGAGGATGTCCGTGGGGAT
>SKPT01000467.1 GCA_007119405.1 Phycisphaeraceae bacterium | reverse complement strand
CGTGAAATTATTAAACCGGGGCAATATGCTGACTCGAGCCTGAGGTGGACAGAGTGGCGCGGTGGCAGCAAGAATTTTTTTTGTCTGAGCCCGAACACTGATTGCGCGCCGTAGTACGTACCGAGCAATAAACCGTCGCCAGAAATTACGTGATGACGCTTTTCGAAACGATTTGGAGGTAAAATCCTGACGGACATGTATCTGGCCGACGGGACGGGTGTGGAGCTGGCCGGGCGGGTACGGAAGGCCGGGCTTGGTATCCAGGTCATCGGGTTCTCGGTGGCGGACGATCCGTCGATTGCGCAGCGGATGCTCGCGGCCGGTGCGGCGGCGTTCGTGTCGAAGTTCGAGTCGGTGGGCGTTCTGCTGAATGTAATCCGGAAATCTGTGGCGGTGTGACCAGGCCATCGTGCCATCAACTCCCCGGGCTACTTGCTCAGCACGAGGCCGTAGTGGTACGGCGGCAGGTCGATCGACGGGGGCCCGTGCAAGCGAAAGCCCACCGCCTCCGCCCATGCCCGGCACTGCTCGGGGCTCGGGCGGATGTCCATCGATGGCCCCCGCGGCGTGGACGGGTCGCGGTTCCAATGCATGATCGCCACCCGCCCGTCGTCGCGCACAATGCGCCAAGCCTCGTGCAGGAGAACATCCGGCTGCTCGCAGTGCAGGATGTTCAGGAGCATCACATAGCCAACGCTCGCCTCCGGCAGGCCCGTGCCGTCAGCCACGAAGTCCCGCTGCTCGACGCGCACGTTCGCCAGGCCAGCGGCTTCAGCCTTGCGGGCGGTGGCCTGCGTCATGGCGGGGTCGATGTCGAACGCGTGAACGGTGCCGGCGGTAACTTGGGCCGCCGCGATCGTGAACGTGCCGTAGCCGCACCCGAAATCCGCGACGTCACCGGCCTCTGGCGTCAGCATCAGCTTCGCCAATGCGTCGCGGGGCTCGAAGAATGACTCCCACAACGGCTCCTCAGGCATCCCGCTTTCGCGCGTTCTCATGGGCTGCTTCCTGGCGGGAGCGGGGCGACACGTGTCTTCAATGTAGGGAAGTGGCGGTGGCATGTTAGGTCGGATGAGAGTCGGAGGGCGAGGAAGCGGACGGTGGCGGACGGCCGTCAGCCGGCATCTCCGGGATGTTGGCAGACCCTGGAGGCGATGGCACAATGCTCCCATGGCCCTGGCTGACGCATCCGTAATCCGGCAGGCGATCCGGCATCCCGAACCTGAGGTCCGTGAGACGGCCGTGCGATACTTCACGGAGATCCGGTCCGGCGACCCCGCCGTCATGACCGCGGTGATCGCGGCGGTTCGCGAGCTTGGCCATACGGACGGGTGGCGACTGCTGGATATCGCGCGCGACCTGCCGCAGACGGCCGCGACGCTGGATTGGGCACTTCAGGAGTTGGCCCAGCCGCTCGACCGCGACGAGATCGACGAGGACAACTACCACTATGCCCTCGCGCATCTGGTGGCCGAGGCCTCGCCGGAGTTGCTGCGCGCCCGGCGTGACACAGTTGCAGCGATCGATGATTTCCCGCCGGACCTGCGGGCCGTGGCGGAGGCGCGCCTGCGCCTGGACGAAGCGAGTTGGGACGAATGCTGGGCCGAGTTCGAGGCGCTCGGCCGCGAGGTGCTGGCGGACGATTCCGACGGGATGACTTTCGATCAGCGGCGGAGCTTCGACCACCTGATCGAGGCCTTGGCCAGGCATGGCGAGGGGCATGAGAAGCTTGTGCTTGACCTGGTCCGCCGGCAGTTCCGCCGGGCGAAGCGCGAGCTGCACGAGCGTCTCGAGCCGCAGATCCTGCAACTGGCGGGAGAGATGCGCCTGACGCGGGCCATCCCGCGGCTGCTGGCCCATCTGGCTCACGAGGAGGAGGCGTGGACGGCCGACCGGGCGATGCTCGCGCTGCGGCGCATCGGCGGCGACGCCGTCGTGCAGGCGATCGCCCGCGCCTGGTGGGACGCCGATCCCGAGGCCCGCAGCGGCATGGCCGAGGTGCTTGGCCACATCCCGACGGAGCTGTCGGCCGAGCGTGTCCTGGCGTTTCTGCAACGCGAGGAGGTGGACTTCGTATGCCAGGCCCTGGCGCATGCAGCACTGAATCAGTTCAACCTGGACGCGATCGAGGCTGTGGTGCGGCTGGTCGACGGTGATGCCAACGAGCTGGATCGTGAAGAGCGCGATCTGCGCCTGGCGCTGGTCGAGATGGCAACGATCACAGGCGAGCGCTTTGCGCAATACGAGCGGTGGTACGCCGAGGCGCAGGAGGCGTCGTGGGGCTGGCGAAACTCGTTGCCGTCCTATCGCCTCTCGGACGGGCCGGGGGCGCTGCTGCGTGCGATGCAGGCCGACGACGACTGTGATCGCGTGTACCAGATCAAGGTCACGTTGCGGGACATTGACCCGCCGATCTGGCGGCGACTGCGTGTGCCGGACGGCCCGCTGGACGATCTGCACGAGATCCTCCAGGACGCCTTCAGCTGGGAGCGGATGCACCTCTACGCCTTCCGCGTTGGCGACGTTAGCTATACCGACCCCGAGCTCATGG
>SKPT01000097.1 GCA_007119405.1 Phycisphaeraceae bacterium | reverse complement strand
GGGGGGGGGTTTGGGGGGGCGGGGGGGGGGGTACAAAGGAGTAAAGGGGCGGGTATCGACCCATTTTCGCTGCGTGTCGTGAACGGGCGCGGCGAGGCGCGATTTGTGCGAGATTGCTCATCCGAGGCCGACGAATGCTCGTATTAAATAGTGAGCGTTGCGGGATTGCGAAAGCAGGAAAATAGGTTACCCTGTTTACCGCAATTCCGGTCCTGCATCGTTCGGCAGGCCGTGGGGCCCTGTTTTTGCTACAGCGATTGGTTGACAGTTGACAGTCGTGCGCGAGGGCGTGCACCGTGAAACGAAGGAACCACCCGTGGGCTTCCTGCAAAGCAATACGAAGACGGAGGCACCGCTGCTGAGCGAGCTCAAGGAGGCGCTGGCGGTGCAGGTGATCGCGGCGGGTCTGCTGGATCCGCGCTCGCCGCGCGTGGACGCGTTGGTGCTGGCCGAGGGCCTGGACGGCGAGGCGGTGACGCATTGGTGCGGGGGGGGGCACAAGCGTGACGAGCTGTTCCAGCGTGCGCGTCGGCGGGGGGTGGCGACGCAGCGGACGGCGGCCAACGAGGTGTCGCTGCTGCCGGCGGGCCTGGAGGCGATGGTGCAGATGACGCCGGCGTCGCGTTCGACGGGGCACTGGTGGTATCTGGCGGCGGCGCGGCCGGGCGAGGCGTTCGACGAGCGGGCCGAGCAGCTTGGCAGCCTGCTGTTGCGTGCCCTGCAGGCGGCGTACGACCATCCGGTGGAGCCGGAGCTGGGGCGCGTGCTGCTCAGCGGCGAGTTCGAGCTGGTGCACGCGGACCCGCACACCGAGGCGCGGTTCCTGCTTGAGCCTCAGACGCTGGAGGATCTGCGCACGCAGTTGCCCGCCGTGGTGGCGCAGCGCTGGCCGGAGCTCAAGGACACGGAGGTGCACGACCTGGCGCTGGAGCTTGGGGGCGAGGGCACGTGGGTGCGCTTCCAGCGGGTCGAGGCGATGCCGGGCCTTGGCGGGCACTGGTCGGTGGAGCTGCGTCCGCTGGCCGCGGATGACGTGCCGCCGCTGGGGCCGCTGGAGGACGACCGGGTGGCGCGGGCGGTGGCGTACCTGTCGGATCATTACCGCAGCTCGCCGACGCTGGCGGAGGTGTCCGAGGCGGTGCAGACCAGCCCGTTCCACTTCCATCGGCTGTTTGTCAAGCACGCGGGGATCAGCCCCAAGCATTACCTCTTGCGGATGCAGTTGATGATCGCCAAGTGGATGCTGCGTGCGACGCGGACGCCGATCGGCGAGATCGCCCAGGCCACGGGCTTCGCCAGCCACGGGCACTTCACGGCGACGTTCCACCGGCTGGTGGGCGTGAGCCCGAGCACGTTCCGCGAGCGGTCGTGAGGAAGAGCCGGGTTCGGGGTTCGGGGATCGGGGATCCGCAAACAGGGGCGGGTGCCACTCAACGCCGTGAACTATTCGGTGGCGGCGCTAATGTAGGGTGGGTAGAGCGAAGCGAAACCCACCACGATGCTCGTAGATCCAAGGCAAGACTGGTGGGTTTCGCTTCGCTCTACCCACCCTAAATCAATGGTTCACGGCGTTGGGTGCCACTGGCGGCTTGTCCGCCAGTGCTCAGGCGCCACGAACACCCGCGACCGTCCAGCCGGCCGTTGATCGCCCCAGAGTCCGCACCTCCAACTCGCAGGGGGCGCCCACCGCGAGTCGGGTGTCACGGACAAGCGGAGTCCGCGGAGATTGTCAGTGCCGATCGGCATGACGGCCCCACCGCGCCACCCGCCACGGACAAGGCCGGGGACGGCCTTGTCCGTGCCACCCGCGAAGCGCTGCAATGATTGGGGGTTGAATGGTTGGCTTTACCCCGGTGGGGCACCCCGGGGTCCGAGGTTAAATCAACCATTCAAGCGTCAATAAGGCGAAGGCGCACTACACGTTCCACGGCTGGTCGTGGTAGGCGCGGCTGAGGTCAATGGCGTCGCGTACCTCGCCGAGGCGGCGGATGGCCCAGACCATGAGGATCAGCAGCCCGCCGAAGATTACCAGGGGCATGAGCATGCCCAGGATGTCGCCCTGGAGGATGGCGCTGACGAGGTTGGCGACGACGAGCAGGCTTACGAGCACGGCCTGGAGGATGAGGATCAGCCGCGCGGCGGTCGTTGCGCCGAGGCTCGCGGCGCGGACCTTGAACGCGAGGATGACCAGCACGAGCGCGGGGACGACGATCGTGGCCATCAACACCAGACCCAGGCCAAGCAGGAACGGCTGAATCTGCACGAGCATGTCGACCTGCTCGGGGCTGACCTCCTGGTCGGGGCGTTCAAGCTGCTCGCGAAACTGACCTTCGGGCATCAGGCCGACGGCGGTGAGCATGCACGAGCAGCAGCCGAAGGCCAGCAGTTGCACGGCTGCGACGGTCCAGACGGCGATGGCGGCGCGTCGGGGGGCATCGCTGGCCGGTGGCGGGACGTGCCAGGGGTCGGCGTGGGCGTCGTCTTCAAGCATGCGTGCGAGGATAGCAGATGCGGTGGTGGGGAATGGCCACGGATGACACAGATGGGCGAGC
>SKPT01000011.1 GCA_007119405.1 Phycisphaeraceae bacterium | reverse complement strand
GGAGAGTGGGGGTGACGGGGGTGATGGCCGGGCACAAGCCCGTGCCGGGACGGATGACCGGACGCATGGGGCGGCGGCGCTGGCGGGCTCGCCGGAGGGCCGCGGGCTCAAAACTTGGAAAAATGGCCGATGATTATCACTTAGCCTTTTAGTATTAAAGGCTAAGTGATAATCTCCTGGCCGAACAGGCCGATTTTTGACGTAAGTACATTTGCATCAGGAGTTTGCAAACTTGGAAAGACTCGCCATCAAGTGTCGCCGCTGGCGACGAAGTCCATCGCTAACTTCCGGTAACGTATGCCGTTAGGCGGCTTGATGCCCATCTTGGCACACACGGCGCGGTTGGTTGGCTCCACACCGGCCGCCGCCAGGCTTTCCATGTTTTCGGCGTACTGCCGAACGCGCTGCTGGAAGTCGCTGCGCCGGCTTGACGCGGCCATGGCGGGGAAGAGCTCGGCGGCGTAGACCGCGGTCACGTCCAGCGCCGCGGGCAGCGGCTCGTTGCTCACGACATAGATCGTCGCGTCGTTGGTCAGCGGGCGCAGGCGGCCGACGGCCTGCGCCAGCTCGCCGGTGACCACGTGGCGCCACACCGCCTGCCAGCGCGGGTCCTCGTACTGCTGGCAGCGGACGGTCCAGGTGTCGGGCCCGATCTCGTGGCTGTGCAGTTGCCAGGTCAGCGGCGGGGCCTGGAGCTTGTCATCGAGCGCGTCGCGGCCGAAGGCGGCGACGGCGAGCAGTTGGAGCTGCGCCTCGTTGGGCATGGGCCGGCCGATGATCAGCCCGGCCTCGTAGCCGGCGAAGGCGTTGAGCCCGCGCAGGGCGCCGTAATGGATGACGGTGGCGTCGCCGTGCTCGCGCTGAAGCAGGTCGGCGAGCTGCTCCTCGTCCTGCTTGAACGTGACGCACAGCAGCCTCTGCCCGACGTGCTTGCGCGCGACCTCGGTGGCGAGCCTGAGCATCCAACTCCGCTCGCTGGCCAGATCCTTCCGGTTGCCGGCGCGGGTGGCGATCTTGTCCATGACCTGGTAGATGGTGGCCCGCTGCTCGACCCGTGGCGTATCGATGCGCTCGACCGGCCGGCCGAGAATGCCTTCGACGACCGTCGGCTCGGCGGTGGCGTCGAGCATCAGGATCTGCCGATTGCCCGGGATCGGCGCGTACCGGGTCCAGCGGCAGGCACCGGTGGATACGTGCACCGCCCGCGGCTCGAGCAGCAACTCGCACAGATCGGCGAGCATGTTGGGCAGCGCGGTGCGGCGACGCGCCGCGGCATAGGCACTGCGGACCAGCAGCCAGAACGCATCGCGATCCTCCAGCATCGGCCGGTCGCGGCCGGCGTCGATGTGATCGAAGATCATCTCCGAGGCGAGCCAGGTGCCGCGGCCAGCGGTGGCGCAGGTGCGAAGCACGTCCTCGGCGGCGCGGCGGAAGATGTCGACCAGGGTGCGGGCGGTCTCCGCATCTTCGGGATCGTCGCCGGCCTCGACCGCGTCGCGCAGCGGCTCTACGTTCTCAATGAAGCGCTGGAGGCGCTCGACCGTCAGTTCCACAGGCGCCGCGAGCGCGCTGAGCGCATCCTCGTCGAGTATGACGAGCGGCCGGTCCTTGAGGGCCTTGAGCCCCCACAGGTCGGGCCGACGCAGGTGCCAACTCGTGAGGATCAGCACCTGCGCCGAGCGGTTCGCGCCAGTGGTGAACAGCCTGCGGTAGGTGCAACTGCGGCGTTTGGAGCAATCCTGGCACGGGCCGAAGCGGATCAGGTAGCCCAGACCGCGGAAGAACTCCACTTCGTCGGTCTTGATGCACTCGTCGCGCTCGTCCGGTCCCTGTCGCCAGTAGTGCGTGCTGACGCCGAGGGCTTCGAGGTCACGCTGGACCTGCGCGGCGAGATTATGCGTGGGTGTGACGTAGACGGCGCGGCTGCCGTGTGCCGCGAGCGCCTGGAGCGTGGCGTACGTCTTGCCGAGCCCGGGCGGGGCGGTGACCAGCGCCACCGGCTGCTGCGGCGCGGGCGACCCGTTCGTCGATAGCTGCGGCAATGAGACCACGCGAATGCTCCAGGGGAAAAGGATCATCAGGGCACCACTGCGCGTCATGGCGGACGCGCAGGGAGAAGATTTGACGCTGTCGCTGCCGATGCCCGGGGCAGTCGCTGCACGAATCGTCGACGCCGGCGGCGCGGGCCGCGGCGCGGACGGCGGCGCAACTGAAGCCGTAGGCGGCGCTGCCGTAGACACTGCGCACGATCGAGTCGGTCTTGCTTTGGGCGTTCTCGGCCGAGAGCTCGGGCCGGTTGCGGCCGGTCCAGGAGGCCAGCAGCGACAGCGCCTTGGCGTAGGGTTGCTTGGCGGCCTTGGCCCAACAGGCGATCTGCAACTCGCACCGGTTGCGGCTGCCGGCGCTGGGGCGGGCGGACACGAGGCGCTGGATGCACTGGGGCATGGCGTCGCTGTCCCGCATGCGCGGCTCGAGGCGATTGATCAGGTGCTGGGGGTGTTCTTTCGTCTGGAAAAGCCGCTCGATTACGGCTCCGTGGACAAGGCGCCTGT
>SKPT01000355.1 GCA_007119405.1 Phycisphaeraceae bacterium | reverse complement strand
GGTGCGCCACTGCGCCCGGATCATCGCCGCCACGGGCGCCGACACCCGCGCGAGCACCGCCTGGATCTGCTCCTCCGGGGCGGGCCTGATCGGCTCCGTGTCTCGCGCCTGGGACCGGCCGCGCCGCAGCCCCGGCACCGCCTGCAGGGCATGATAAATCCGCGGCTCGACCAGTTCGTCGGCCACCGCCCACCTGAACATCTGCTTGATGTAGCCCACCGCCTTGTTGACCGTCGAGCGGGCCCAGTCGCGCTCGTCGATCAGCCGCTGCCGCAAGCTCTTGAGGGCCAGTGGCCCAAAGGCATCGACCTGCATATGCCCGTAATGCTCGTGCAGCGGCTTGAGCGCATCGCGGATGTGCTGCTGGCTCGTCGTGGGCCTGCCGTTTTTCTGATAGTACCCGGTGATGTGGGCGTCGTACGCCAGGATCAGCTCGTCCACCGTCAGCCCGTCCGCCCGGACGGATGCCGGGTGCTGGCGGTTGTTGAGCTGCCACTCGCCAACCAGCCGGTCGTACTCCGCTCGGCTCTCGGGAGTCCCGTAGATCCCGAGGTAGAAATCCCGTCCGTTGAGCGTGACGACGGCCTGGCCGGAGGCCTTGTGCTTGCGGTATTTCGGGTGGCGGAGGGAAAGGCGTGGCATGTCCGCGGCTCCTTCGGCTGAGCCAAAACGGTATGTACCGTTTTGGCGAAGCTTCCGAGCCGCTCTGCCACCGCTTGGCAGGTTCCCGCAAGTCGCGGGATCGGCGGGTGTTATGAAAGTGGGCGATACTGGACTCGAACCAGTGACCTCACGGGTGTGATGCTGCCGAGCCCGAACAAACTACCGCGCATTGAAAGTGCCGCCATGCCCGCGAAAAAGGCGATATTTGCTAAAGAATAACGCGTACCCGGCCCTGTTGCAAGCGTTGCGTGGCGTCACACTCTGTTAGCCTTCCAAAAACCGAAAAGGTCACAAAAGATCACACCCCTATCATTGAGTGGCTCAACCGACACCTGCGCATCTTCACCCTTGCGACTGGCGGGGTGGGGTCCGAACGCGTCGGAGTGCGTCATCAAAATCAGCGTTTTCGAGGCCACAGGCCGAAGGTGCGCAGGTTTGCTCGAAGCTGCGCAGGTTTTCGTTGTCTGGGGTGAGGCCGGTGCCGCGGGCGTGTGCTTATGCGGCCGAGGTGGTGGACCAGCCTGCCGGCGACGGCGGCGTGGATGTCGTGCTGCACGACGATCACGGCCGCCGGCTCATCCAATGCAAGCACTGGAAGGCGAAACGCGTGGGCGTGGCCGCGGTGCGCGAGCTGCTGGGGGGTGGTCACGAGTGAGGGTGCGGCCGGCGGGATCGTCGTGACCTCCGGCCGGTTCACGCCCGACGCCGAGGCGTTCGCCCGTAACAACGCGATCGAGCTGGTGGACGGACCGGCCCTGGCCGAGCTGGTGGCCCAGGTGCAGCAGGTTGATCGCCAACCCGCCGACGGACGTCCGGCGACTGACGGTGACGTCGCCGCGCCACCGTGCCCGACCTGCGGCAGCGAGATGGTCCATCGCACCGCGCGCCGCGGCGCGCACGCCGGCTCGGCCTTCTGGGGCTGCTCGAGGTTTCCGAAGTGTCGGGGCAGGCGGGCCATGGCAGAGGAGCGTGCCGTGCCCGCATGATTGCTCTGGACGACGGCCCGGCGATGGAGCATTCGGCGACTGTAACGCCACCCGGCCCCGGTCTGGTCCGGCGGAACCCGGCAGCGGTCACGGGCGGTCACATGTACGGGCCCGTTCCGTCTCGGGGCTTGATGTCGCGCAGCAGGTTTGGCCGGTACACCTTTTGCCGCGGCTTGCGCAGTCGCAGCTTGATGAGGAGCTTGGCGAGGCGGGAGTTCAGCGGGCGCAGCAGGCGCTTTCGGCGCAGCCGCCAGGTGACGGTGCCCGGCGGTGGAGTCGGGCGGGGGCCGAGGCCGGTCACGCGGCCCAGCCAGCGGAGAACGCGGGCCGCCGTGCCATCCCTGGGGCGACCGGGCGGTATGTCGAAGGCGAACTCTGAATCCCGGTTGGTACCGACGAGCTGCGCGCACTTGAACTGGTGTGCGATGGAGCGGTCACGTCGTCCTCCTCCCCGCGGCAGGTGGCGTTCTTGGCGCGGCCGGTCACCCATGGCGTACTCCGCACCCCCACACGCCCCACAGCGTCCGCGTCCGCTCGATGGTCGGCGCCAGCGCGGTCACCGCGCGATGTTCGAGCCCGCCGTGACCGCCGCGGCGCCTGAGGCCCCACCGGCCAGCCCATCCACCGCCCCGGCTTCGCCTCCCTGCGCCGCCTGCAGGTACGGCGAGCGGCGGATCACCTTGATCATGGTGCCCTTGCCGCAGCGGACCTGCCTGGCGAGCTCGTTCACGCCTGGCCAGTAGCCGCCGCCCTCGGCCACGATGCGCTCCGCCTCGGCGCGGGCGGCCTGCCAGCCGACACGGGCCCGGGGCCTTCGCGGCTGACCCGCGGTCGCGCTCGCACGCTTCGCAGCGCGCGGCGTCGGGACCGCCGCGGGCGCATGGCCCGCCTGCTGAGCCGCGACGAG
>SKPT01000228.1 GCA_007119405.1 Phycisphaeraceae bacterium | reverse complement strand
GCTTCGCGCGCTGGACGGCTCGCGTGCTGGGCGTCGTCTTTGCCATGGTCGCGGTGCTCGGCTACGTCGGTGGCCGGGACGTGCTCGGGCTCGTGCCCACCAACCCCGCCCACAGCACGCTGCACCTGCTCACCGGCCTGGGCCTGCTGCTGGCCGGCTTCACCGGCGAAGCCGCCTCCCGGCTCGCCTGCTGGCTGGGCGCCCTGGCCTATGGCCTGATCGGGCTGCTCGGCCTGGCCGGCGTCGCCGGCGTCACCGCCGCGCTGAACCTCAACGTCGCCTGGATGTGGCTCTACCTCGCCCTGGCCATCGGCTGGATCGCCGTCGCCGGCGTCTCCCAGAGCCTCGCCCACAGCCGCTACCGCGCCCGCGCCACGCGACGACCGGCGTGAGCTTCGCATCAGGACAGACCTGTGCACAAGCCGAACCCCGGTGACATCCGCGGGAAACCGCGAAGGAGCGAAGAGATGCGAAGGAGCGAAGTGTAGTGGAAATGACTGCTCGCACGAGGGCGAAAACGCGTCGTGTCCGGCTGCAGGGTGGGTAGGGCGCAGCGATGCCAACAACGCGCCGGTCCGTAAACCAGATGACTTGTCTTCGCGTCCTTCGCCTGCCTCGCTTCTTCGCGGTGACCAGAGGCCCAACCCACGAGCCAGGAACGCCTCGGCCGCGCCAAGCACGGCATTTGCACAGCGCACCCCACAACCCGCAAAGGAGGTTTTGCAATGGCTGAGCATCCCGAATCACCCCGTACCGGGCAGGAGTCCGGCGGCTACCCCTACCGCGACCCGCACGCCCGCTCGGCCGCGGCACGCTGGGTCTGCCGCGTCCTCGGCGTGGTGTTCATCCTCATGGCCCTGATCGGCTTCGTCGGACAGGACACCATGCTCGGCATCTTCACCGTCAACGTCCTGCACAACTGGGTCTTCCTGCTCACGGGCATCATCGTCCTGGCCATGGGCTTCGCCACCGAGGCCGGCGCTCGCATCACCTGCTGGGTCTTCGCCGCCATCTACGCCCTGCTCATGATCCTGGGCTTCGCCCGCGTGCCGTGGGTCATCGAGACCTTCAACATCGACCTCGTCGGCCCCTGGATCCACCTGATCCTGGCCCTGGTCTTCGCCCTCGGCGCCGGCGTCTCCCACGCCCAGGAACGCCAACGCGCCGGCGTCGTCGCACGACACGGCCGCTGACCCACGCCCGGCAGAAATCCGCCGCGGGTGTCACGGCTTGTCCGCTTTCACCAGGCCGTGCGGCTCACGACAGGCGCACGGCTTGCCCTGCGGGTCAAGCCGTGGCACCCAACGCCATGAACTTTACGCGCGGCGGCGCTGATGTAGGGTGGGTATAGCGAAGCGATGGCTGCGGCACCGGCGAACGCCGGTAAACCCACCGGTTGCGGCTGGGATCCACTGCCAGCGTGGTGGGTTTCGCTTCGCTCTACCCACCCTACAGCCGGAGTTGCCGCCGGGACCGCAAAACAAGCCGCCACGCTGGCAGCGCGGCGGCTGAAAGGGGCTTTGCGCAGTCGGCCGCCCGGAGGCTCACTCACCCGGATTCAGAATCAACTCCACGGCGTGGCCCGTCGGCAGCGACAGCGCCCCGTGCGCCCGCGCCGCGGCGTCCGCCAGCTCGCCTTCGCTGGTCCGCACCAACTCCAGCAGCGCCTCGCCATGGTCGAAGCTGAGCATGTTCCCATGCCGCGTCGCCGAGGCCGCGAGGCTGTTCAGCAGCGCCACCTTCAACTCGCCGGCCTCCAGCGCCAGCGCCCGATCCGCCAGCGCCCGCTGCGCCGAGGAGGAGTCGATCAGCGCCAGCGCCTCGCCCGCCGCCTCCGCCACGCCCTCGCGCTCATCCGCCAGGGCCCGCGTCAGCGCCGGCTCGGCCTCGTGCACGTTGTACACACCGGCGACCAGCGCGATCTCCCGCAGCACCCGCAGCGCGGTCAGGCTCATGGCGTGCGCCTCGTCGGCGCCGATCCTCTCGCCGGCGAAGTCGTCGGCCAACTGCCTCACCGCCTCGCGCACCGCGCTCTCGCCATTGTCCGCCACCACCGAGCGGAACCGCCGCGTCTCGCCAAAGCGCTCCTCCAGGCGCACCTGCCCGCCCGGGCTGACGATCGCCAGCACCGGCGTCGCGGCGAGCTTGTAGTCGTCGGCCGTGTCGTGCATCAGCCGCGCCACGCCCTCGACCGGCCGCCGCGTCACGATCACGTCCACGCCCGGCCGCGCATCCACCTCGCCGGCCACCTCGTCCAGCGACGTGCCGCCGAACGCGTCGTAGCCCAGCTCATCCAGCAGCCCCAGCAACTGGTGCACGTGGTCGCGGCTGTCGGCCAGCACCAGCGCGTGGCGCGTCTCGCCCTGCCTCACCGCGTCGGCCAGCACCGGCACCACGCGATGCGCCCCGGCGAACGTCTCGCCCGGCCGGGCGTTGGCCAACGCCTCCGCCGCGTGGAACCGCACGCGGCGATCCGGGTACGACAGCGCCTCGAGCAGCGGCCGGCGACCCGCGTCGCGGCGGACCAGCGCGTCCGTCCCGGCGGTGTCGCGCAGCTC
>SKPT01000048.1 GCA_007119405.1 Phycisphaeraceae bacterium | reverse complement strand
CTTTGCAGAAATCCCGCCCTTCGCTTCGCTCAGGACGGGCGTTAACAAACCGCTTGTCCTTGTGCATCGGGCATCGATTACCCCCTTCCGCATTCCGCATTCTGCATTCTGCATTCTGCATTCCGCATTCTGCATTCTGCATTCTGCATTTTCCATCCTGCATTCACCACTGCACCACCGCGTGATAGCTCCCGTCGTGGTACGCCGGCCCCGCGCCGCCGGGCAGGATCTGCCGCTCGGCGATCAGTCGGCCGCCGTGGTGCTGCAACACGTGGCGGGCCTGGTCGTGGTTCTCCTCCGGCTCGATCGAGCAGGTGGCGTAGAGCAGATGCCCGCCGGCCTTCAAACTCGGCAGCGCGGCGGCGATGATCTGCCGCTGAAGCGCCACGACATCCGCGAGCGACTTGTCGTTGAAGCGGTACCGCGCCTCCGGCCGCCGCGCCAGCACGCCCGTGTTCGAGCAGGGCACGTCCAGCAGCAGCAGATCGACCGGCGCCGGCGGACGCTGGCCCGGCTCGAGCACGTCAATGGGCAAGCGCCGGGCGAGCGCGTGCAGCTCCGCCCGGCGGGCGGCGTCGGGGTCGGTGGCGTAGACGGCCGCCTCGGGATGCTCGGCCAGGAGCTGGCGCGTCTTCGTGCCCCGGCCGGCGCAGTAGTCGAGGATGGTGCGCGCGGGCAGGTCGCGGGCCGCGGCGACCGACGCCGTCGAAGCAGGGTCCTGCACGCGGCGCAGCGGCTGCGCGGCGAGGAAGCGCGTGAGGCTGGCGTGGTCCGCCTGCCAGCAGAGGTGCGTGATTTCCGATCGCTGATCTCTGATGGCTGGTTGATCGGCTGCGTCGGCCGGGTCGAAGCCCGGCTCGACGGCGACGAAGGTGGACGGCGTGCGGATCGACTGCCGCGCGATCGCGCTGACCGCGTCGGCGTCGTGATGCGCCAGCCAGCGGCGGATGAGGCGGGCCGGGTGGCTGGTGGCAATGGCCAGGTGCTTGTCCAGGCGCTCGGCCGGGTCGGGCAGCAGCGGCTGGGCCAGGCGCAGCACGCCGGCGTCCAGCGGGAGCACGTCGCCCGCCAGGTGCCAATCGCTGTCCGGCTCGCGGCGGGCGGGCAGCTCCGCGACGCGGCGGAGCACGGCGTTGGCCAGCCCCGCGGCCCTGGGCCGAACCATCGCCCGGGCGAGCTCGGCGGCGTCGTTGACCACCGCGTAGGCGGGCAGGCGATCCATGAACAGCAGTTGAGCCCCGCCGGTGAGCAGCACCGCCCGCAGCGCGGGCTCGATGCGGGCGAGGCCGGGCTTGACCAGCGGCGCCAGCAGGTGCTCGAGCGTCAGCCAGCGCTGGAGCACCGTGCGATGGATGGCGGTGGCCAGCGCCGCGTCGGCGGGGTCGAGCGCAGCCGTGTCCAGGTGCGACGGCGGCAGGTTGGGGAAGCGCGCCGCGACACGGGCGATGGCCTCGGCGACGGCGCGGCGGGCGGGGTTGACGGCGGGCATGGCAAGAGCGTAGCGGCAGCGCTGTGGCCGCGACTCGAGTCCGTCGGCGGCCCCGCGCCCGTGCAGCTTCGTTGACGGGTCGGTGTTATTGACCATTGAAGGGTTGACCTTACCCCGAGGGGACGTACTCAGGGTGCCACGGCTTGACCGCGAAGCGGCAAGCCGTGCGATCGTCGGCAAGTGCACGGCTTGCCCTTCGGGACAAGCCGTGGCACCCCACGCCGTGAACGTCACGCCTGGCGGCGCTGAGTGGCACCCCACGCCGTGGGGTTGATGCAACCATTGGAGGATCAATGGTCGTCGCCCGGCGGCGCGCCCCCGCGTCGCCTGGATGGCGACGGCCAACGGCGAGGTTCAACATTCGTGTTGGCCGCGCGTCCCCGGTCGCCGTAGTATCGCGTGCATGAGAGGAGGTCGCGTCATGTCCACATCGGTCCCCGCCGCCGACCGCAAGCTGCGCATCGCCATGCTCGCTCCGATCGCCTGGCCGGTGCCGCCCACTGGTTATGGCCCGTGGGAGCAGGTCGTCTACAACCTCACGGAGGCGCTGGTTGCCCGCGGCCACGAGGTGACGCTCTTCGCCGCTGCGGGCTCGCGCACGTCCGCGAGGCTGGTCGAGACGGTCGAGCACGCTTTTTCGCTCTGGCCGGAGCCGGAGAAGAACCAGCCGCGCCACTTCGACACCGCGTCGGGATTGCTGCTGGGCCCGCCGGACTTCCGCGCGCTGGAGCAGCGCCACATCGCCACGTGCATGGAGGCCGCCGCCGACGGGGCGTTCGACGTCGTCCACTCGCACCTGCACGTTCACGCGCTGGTCTTCTCGCGACTGATCCCCTGCCCGATGGTCAGCTCGCTGCACGGCGCGGCGTGGGTCAAGTCCGCCCACGCGGTGTTCGACCGCTACCGCGATCAGCCCTTCGTCTCGCTCTCGAATGCCGAGCGCACGCTCAAGCCCGATCTGAACTACATCGCCACGGTCTACAACGGCGTGCAGCTTGAGCACTTCACGTTGCAGCAGGACAAGGAGGACTACCTGCTGTTCGCCGGTCGGCTGGCGCCGGAGAAGGGCG
>SKPT01000006.1 GCA_007119405.1 Phycisphaeraceae bacterium | reverse complement strand
GGCCCGCGCGCATCACGCTCCACCATCCAACGCTAGCCTCGAAATCGCCGGATGATGCTGTACCGGCGAGATTTACGGCCGTCCCCGATCCCGTCGCCGCCTCCGCCGGCCGCTCCACCGGGTCGATCACCGCCCCGGTGGGCGTTACCCTGAGCCCATCCGTCGCGCGCCCAAGGAGACCGGCCATGACACCCACCGTCCACATCTGCGCCCTGCTCGGCCTGCTCGGCCTCGGCCTCGCCGCCGTCGCCACGCCCGGCTGCGATCAGGCCGGCTCCGGCGCCGGCAACGACGCCTGGCCTCACGGTCGCACCGACGAGCAGATCGACGCCCTGGCCTCGCACATCGGCGGGTTCTCCACCGCCATGGTCGAAGTGGGCTACCGCTACAACGAGCTGCACTTCGCCATCGCTGACGAGAACTGGCCACTGGCCGACTACCACGCCGAGAAGATCGCCGGCGCCGTCGAGCAGGGCTTCGAGCGCCGCCCGGCGCGGGCCGCGTCCAACGAGGCCCGGGCCTTCCTCAACGAGCACCTGCCCGCGGTGCGCGAGGCGATCGCCCAGCGCGACCGCGAGAGCCTCCAGCGCCGCTTCGCCGACCTGCGCAACAGTTGCAACCGCTGCCATGCAATCGAAGACATGGGCTTTCTCCACGTCACCGAACCCGAGCGCCGGCTCTACCCCTGGGCGACACCCTGACCACCCGGGGCCGGGAACCCTTCTTCGGCTGCGGCGACCTGGATCACTTGCCGGCCGGCTTGATGTTGTGGTTCAGGTGGAACACGTTGTCGGGATCGTACTGCGCCTTGACCCGCGCCAGACGCTCGTAGTTCTCGCGCCCCAGCCCGGCCACGATGCGGTCGCGGCCTTCCTCGCCGATGAAGTTCAGATACACCGCGCCGCTGGCCCAGGGTTGCAGCCGCTCGCGGATGTTCTTCGTCCACCGTCGGCCGCGCTCGTCGTCGGCCGGGTTCTCCCACACGCCGAACGGGTGTACCGCCCACGGCGCGTGGCGCCACGGGATCGGATACTCGCTCGGCCCGCGCGCAATCGCCCCGCCCTGCGGGAAGATGGGGTACTGCGAGATCGACGGCACGATCATGTCCTGCGCCTGGGCGCAGAACACCTCGATCGCCTCGTCCGGCAGGCTTTCCAGATACTCCACCGACCAGTAGTTGCGATAGCCCGGCGGGTCGTCGAGCATGCACTGGAAATCGGCGTGGGGCATTTCCGCGATCATCTCGCCCGTGTGTCCCAGCGACAGCAGGGGGGCCGCGACCTCCCGGGCCTCGGCCTCGGGCCCGGTGTACGCCACGAGCAGCAGCAGCGCGAGCTTGCCCACGATCTCGCGCGGCATGAAAGGCTCATCGGGTCCGGTCAGGTAGGCCACCGCGCCGCCGAGCTCGTCCGGCGCCGTTTGCATGAACTCGCGATAGGCGCGCATGACGCGCGGGCCTTGCTCAGGCGGGTAGAACAGGAGCCCGGCCGTGACCGTGGGAATCTCGTGCAGGCGGAAGGTGAAGCTGGTGACGACGCCGAAGTTGCCCCCGCCGCCGTGCAGCGCCCAGAAGAGGTCGGGGTTCTCGTCTTCGCTGGCGCGGAGGCGCGTGCCGTCGGCGGTGACGAGCTCGGCGGCGAGCAGGTTGTCGCACGCCAGGCCGGTCTTGCGTGCGATCCAGCCGTCGCCGCCGCCGAGGGTGTAGCCGCCGACGCCGGTGGTGGAGACGCGTCCGCTGGCGGTCGCCAGGCCGTGCGGCTGCGTCGCCGCGTTGAGCTCGCCCATGATCGCGCCGCCGCCGACGGTGACGGTGCGGGCCTGCGCGTCGACCGTCGCGTCATTGATCAGGCGCAGGTCGATGACCAGGCCGTCGTCGACGAGCGACTTGCCCGAGACGCCATGCCCGCCGCAGCGCACGGCGATCTTCAGGTCGCGCTGGCGGGCGAAGGCGATGGCGGCCGCGACGTCGGCGGGGTTGGCGCACCGGGCGATGACGGCCGGGCGGC
The DNA here is from genome assembly GCA_007119405.1 of Phycisphaeraceae bacterium. Next base: position 568 of record SKPT01000006.1, on the reverse strand, counting down.
GGTCGATCATGCCGTTGAAGATGCGGCGGGCGTCGTCGTATTCGGCGTCGTTGCGCAGGATAAGCCGGCCGGCGAAGCCGCGCGCCAGCTCGCTCACGTCCAAAGGAAGCTCGGTTTTCATCGTTGCTCACTCAGGGGGAAGGCAGTCACCCGCGGTGACCGGATGCAAAATTATCCCCGAAAGCGGGTGATGTGGAAGGGGCGTGAAGAAAGAATTCTGACCTGAGATGCAGCCCTTTGGGTGCCACTGGCGGCTTGTCCGCCAGTGCCTCGGTGCCGCATACTTCGTGGGTGGTCCGATCCCGCGGCACGCGCCGGGCTTGCACGGTCTGAGGGGTATGGTGCGCCCGCGCACTGGCGGACAAGCCGCCAGTGGCACCCCGATCATCCCACGTCGTACCTGCCACTTGTTTGAGTTGCACCCCCCGCAACGCGTAGGCCGTGTGCGGGGCCCGCTACTCGCGCAACTGACCGCTGCCATACGCCACCCACTTGTAGGTGGTCAGATCCTCGGCCCCCATGGGCCCGCGGGCGTGGAGCTTGTCCGTGCTGATGCCGATCTCCGCGC
>SKPT01000666.1 GCA_007119405.1 Phycisphaeraceae bacterium | reverse complement strand
GTTGTAACCCTCGCGCACCACGACCACGCCGCCGACCGCCTCGGCCCCGCCCACCGTCAGCGCCCCGCGCCGCGGCGCCGGGCCGCGCGACACCTCCGCCACGTCGCCGACGCGCACCGCCACGTGCCCCTCGCGGGCTTCGATCACCGCGCGCTCGATGTCCTCGATCGTCTCGACAAAGCCCACGCCACGGATGACGTACTCGACGCGGTCGATCTCCGTCACGCCCGCGCCCACGTCCAGGTTCGCGCCGCGCACGGCCGCGAGCAGTTGCCTCAGCGTCACGCCATAGGCCCGCAGCGCGTCGGGGTCGGCCTCGACGACGTACTCGGGCACATATCCGCCGATCGACGCGACCTCGCTGATGCCCTCGGCCGAGACAAGCCCCCACCGCACCAGCCAGTCCTGCACGCCGCGCAGCTCCGCCAGATCCCATCCACCCACCGGCTCACCATCGGGGTCGCGCCCTTCAAGCGTGTACCAGAACACCTGCCCCAGCGCGGTGGCGTCGGGCCCAAGCGACGGCGAGACACCCTCGGGCAGTGTGCCCGCGGGCAGGGCGTTGAGCTTTTCGATGATCCGCGCCCGCGACCAGTAGAACTCGATGTCGTCCTCGAAGATCACGAACACCATCGAGAAGCCGAACGCCGAGCTGCTGCGCACCTCGCGCACGCCCGGCAGGCCCATGAGGTTCACCGTCAGCGGATAGGTCACCTGGTCCTCGACGTCCTGCGGCGATCGGCCGGGCCAGTCGGTGAAGACGATCTGCTGGTTCTCGCCCAGGTTGGGGATCGCGTCGACGGGCACCGGGTCGCGCGGCAGCCAGTCGATCTGCCAGTCAAACGGCGCCACCGCCACGCCCCAGCCGACGAGCAGCAGTGTCAACAGCACCACCACCAGCTTCTGCTCGAGGAAGAAGCGGATGAACGGGTCGAGAAACGAGCGTTCGTGGGAAGGTTGATCAGCCATGGTCAATCAGGGGTGGTAGCCACGAATGAACACAAATGCACACAAAAGACAGCCGCTTGCGGCTTCGCGAGGCGCGACGCAACTCCAGGCGCGCCCCGATCGCCAAGGGGAGCTGGAAGGGGGTGTGAACCGCTGATCACCCTCCCCTGACCCCTCCCTCAAGGGAGGGGGATATTGTTGAGCGAGCTCAATCATCCCCACCCTCCGCGTCATCCAGCTTCGCCAGATACCGCTCCGGGTCGTCCTCGAAATCCGGCACACACGCCGCGCAGCAGAACCGCACCTCGCGGCCCTCGTGGTCGTACGACACCGGCCCCCCCATCGCGTCCAGTGACAGGCCCGAGACGACGCACACGTCGAGCGGATAGTCGTCGCCGCCCGCCTCGACTGCATGATCGTGGTCGGGCGCATCGGCATCATCCGCGTCGTCTTCAAGCAGATCGCCCGTCACCTCGCCGCAGCGCAGCATTGCCTCGCCGAAGTAGGGGTTGGCGACCTGCTCGTCGGCCTGCAACCAGTCAGCGCCGCGGTTGTCGAACGCCATCGGACAGTGCAGCCAGTACGCCGACGCCACCTGCTCGGCCGCGAACGCGGTGACGACAAGCGCCGTGTAATCCGACAGATGCTCCAGATGCTCGCGCACGCCCTCGAGCTCGTCGGCATCCGCCATCGCGTGCAGTGCCGCGTGCAGCTCCGCATCGACCGCCTGCCACGCCTCGCGCTGGGTGTCGTCCAGTGGCTCGACGTCGACCGCCAGCAGATGGTCGTGATACGCCACGACCGCCGCGTGCGCCGCGTCGAACTCATCGTCCGCCAGCGCCGCGACCAGCGCCAGGTACTGCTCGAAAGCCTCAGCCGCCCATGTGGCGAATGTCGCGTCGACCTCGCGCGGGTCGACGGCGTGGGCCGCGTGATCGTGCGGCACGCGCGGGGCCTCGTCTACCGGCTCGCCGAAACGCTCGCCGCGGGCCATCATGCTCGGCCGACCGCGAATCTGCAGCTCGCTGTCGAGCTTGAACGCCCCGCGCGTCACCACCTGCTCGCCCTCGGCCAACCCCTCAACCACGATGTAATGCTCGCCCACGCGGGGGCCCAGCGTCACCTGCCTGCCCTCGTAGCTCGGGCGCTCCGCGTCGGGCAGCTTCACATACACCACCGCCCGCCGACCCGTGATCAGCGGCGCCGAGCGCGGGATCACCAGCGGCGCGTCGCCATCATCACCCGCCAGCCCCACCACGCCCGTCGCCTCCACCATCACCGCGCCGCGCGCGAACATGCCCGGCTTCAGCCGGCCGTCCTCATTGCCCACGTCCAGCCGCACGCGCGCCGTACGCGTGCGCTCATCGACCGTCGGCTCAATGAACGACACCTCGCCCTCAAACGTCCGCCCCGGCTGCGCCTGCACGCTGAAGTGGGCCGTCTGCCCCCGCTCCAGCCATTGCAGGTCCGACTCGTAGGCTTCGAGGTTCAGCCAGAGGCTCGACAGGTCGGTCAACCGCAGCAGCGCCTGCCCGTCCGCCAGCCGATCCCCCTGCCGCGCGCCCAGCTCCTGCACCGTTCCGGCCGCGGTGCTGCGCAGCTCATACGTCCGCGGCGGCTCGCCGGCTT
>SKPT01000176.1 GCA_007119405.1 Phycisphaeraceae bacterium | reverse complement strand
GATGTCGACTTGCATTCGCAGGAGCAGCAGCACAATGCCGGCCATGCCGACCAACACCGTCACCACCGCCCAAATCAAGTGGTAACCGGCGAAACGGTTGTCCACGCGCTTCTCGTACCGTGTTTCCACGACCGGTTTCGCTCTTTATTGTGCCTCTGCGGTTGTATTGGCCCTCACCTTCCCCAGCCGCCCTTGACCTGCTGCGGGGCGTCGTCCTGGCCGTCGGCCAGACGCGCCGAGGTGTTCATCGCCCGCAACTCGTCGAGCTGCCGCGTGCCGATGCGCACGCGCATGGTCACGCGGTCATCGTCATAGCTGCGGTCGAGGACATTGGAGCGATGCTCGAGGAAGTTCAGCGCCTTGCCGTCGGCCATCGCGAGCGTAATGTCCAGCTCGTGTGTCTGCCCGCGCATCGCCTCGCGCACCCGCTCCACGAGCTGGTCGATGCCCCGGCCCGTGCGGGCGCTGATCGCCACACTCGCCGGGTGCTCGTTCTCCATGGCCACGAGGTCGGCGTGATGCTGCACGGCGTCGATCTTGTTGAGCACCAGCAGGCGGCGCTGCGTGTCCGCCCCGATGGCGTCGAGGGTTTCGTGCACCGTCGTGAGCTGCTGGGCCGCGTGGGCGTGGGCGACGTCGACAACGACCAGCAGCAGGTCGCTGTGGATGGCCTCTTCAAGCGTGGCGCGGAAACTGGCGACGAGGTGGTGCGGCAGGTTGCGCACGAAGCCGACCGTGTCCGAGAGCAGCACGGTGTCGCCGCCGCCCAGCGCCCAGTTGCGCGTGCGGGTCGAGAGCGTGGCGAAGAGCTTGTCGTCGGCGTAGGCCCCGCCGTCGGTGAGGGTGTTAAAGAGCGTGCTCTTGCCCGCGTTGGTGTAGCCGACGAGCCCGACGGTGTAGTAGTCCTGGTTGCGCTGCTGGACCTCGCGGGCCTTGCGACCCTGGAGGCGGGTGATCTCGCGCTTGAGCTCGCTCTTGCGTCGCTGGACGATGCGGCGGTCGATCTCGATCTGCTGCTCGCCCGGGCCGCGCGTGCCGATGCCCGCCGGGTTGCCGCCGGTGATGCGTTCGAGGTGGCTCCACATGGCGCGGAGGCGCGGGTAGGTGTACTCGAGCTGGGCGAGCTCGACCTGGAGCTTGGCCTCGTGGGTGCGGGCGCGGGCGGCGAAGATGTCCAGGATCAGCTCGCTGCGGTCGAGCACCTTGCGCTCGACGACCTTCTCGATGTTGCCGATCTGCGACGGGCTGAGCTCGTTGTCGAAGATGACCACCTCGGCGCCATGGGCGTCGGCGAGCTCGCGCAGCTCCTGGACCTTGCCCGAGCCGATGAACGTGCCGGCGTCGGGCTTGCTGCGCTTCTGGATCATCTCGTCGACGCACACCGCCCCGGCGGTGTCGGCGAGGGCGCGCAGCTCGTTGAGCGGGTCGTGCGGGTCCGACCCGTCGTCCGGCAGCAGGCAGGCGACGAGGATGGCCCGCTCCTGCTGGACGCTGAGTTGTTCGCGGGAGAGTTGGGTCATGCGGGTGGCATTATAGACCGGGCCGGCCGGAGCATGAGCCCTGTCGTGGCGGGCCGCGGCTTGTCGCGAAGAGCAAGCCGTGCGCTTGACGACGATCGCACACCAGCCCTCACGGTGAACTCGACTGTGCAATGGTCGACAATCCCCGTCGTTCTGCTCCGGCATCGCCCCAACGGGGCGAAGGACTGTAGCCACGGGTGGAGCGCAGCGAAACCCGTGGTTGGTCGGGACGAAAAAGGAATCCCGCCCCGGCAGGGGCGGCGGATGTACGAGCCCGGGCCATGCCTCGGCTCCTTCGGAGCAGGTCGACCCGTCGCCACGTCATCCACGGGTTCCGCTTCGCTCCACCCGTGGCTACAGGCCTGCGCCCCGTCGGGGCGGCATTGTGATGCTTGTAAAGGAAAATTCACGGCGTTGCGTGGCACCGCAGCGCGCCGGACCCTGCTGAAGCTCGCACGTTCGCCGCCGATGCCCCGGGACCACCGGTCCCGGCTTTATAGCCGAGCGTCGCGGAGTTGGAGCTTGCCGATGGTGTCGGGGCCGCAGTGACGGCAATAGGCGCGCTGGCGCCAGGTGCGCGCCGGGCGGCGGTGGCGCTGGGCGAGGGTGCGGCTGCATCGCGGGCAGATCACGTGGTAACGCCCCGCCACCGTGGCGACGTGCTCGCCGGCGAGGCGCTGCGGCCGGGCGCCGATGCGCCGGCAGACGGCCCGCCAGCGCGCGTCGTGGCCACGCTCGACGCCGGCGAGGGCGTGGGCGATCTCGTGCAGGATCGTGTCGCGCACCTCCGCTTCATCGTTGAGCAGCACCAGGTGATGCGAGAGGCGGATGGTCTTGATGTCGGTGGTCCGGCCGGTACGCCGGTCGCGCACGTGGCGGACGTGGGCGGCGCCGAGCTGGCGCTTGCCCGTGCTCCAGCGGAAGCGCCAGCCCTGCTCGAAAAGGCCATGCTCTTGCATGAGCGAGACGGCAAGGCGCTCGGCGTCGTGCAGGTTCATGGGGGGAGGGTAGCATTTGGCTCAGAACCTCCAAGTGACCGATTCCGACCCCCCTCCCTC
>SKPT01000636.1 GCA_007119405.1 Phycisphaeraceae bacterium | reverse complement strand
GGCGCCGGTCAGGCTCCCCTGCACGAACGTCGCGCGTCACCCGGCGGGGTCGCGCGCTTACGCGGCCGTCCGCTCCCAGCCGGTGTCGCGCAGGAACTGCTCGAGCGTCTTGAGCCCCGGGTGCAGGTCGCGCAGCGACGCGATGCGGGCCTCGTAGCCCACGTCCTCGAACCAGCGGAACATCACCTCGTATTCCGGCCCCATCGCCTGCTTGAAGTCGTCGAAGCCGATCTGCTGGTACGCCACCTTCCGGGCCATCACCCGCGAAAGAATGTCCACCGCCTCCTGCATCGTCGGCTCATCGCCGGCAATGTCCAGTTCCCGGCCCTGCCAGGAGCGCGGATCGTCGAACGCCATCGCCGCGAGCGCGCCGATGTCGTCGACGGCGATCTGCTGCAGGCGCGTGTCCGGGCTCAGCGGCAGCGTCACCGTCCCGCTGTCGATCATCTGCCGCATCGCCGGCTGGCTCCAGTTATCCATGAAGAACACCGGCCGCAGAATCGTCGCCGGCAGGTCCAGGTCGCGGATGTGCCGCTCGATGATCCACTTGCTGTCGAAGTGCGGGATGCCCGTCTCGCGGTGGGCGCTGCCGACCGAGCTGTAGACGATGTGCTTGATGTCCGAGGCGAATGCGGCGTCGGCGGCGGTCCTGCCCTGGTGGATCTCGCCGTCGGCGCCGGCCTCCCAGAAGTTCTGCACGCTGAACACGCCATACGCCCCGGCCAGCGCGGCGTCGAGGCTCGCGCGATCGGCCATGTCGCCGGCGACCATCTCCACGCCTAGCCCCTTCATCGCCCGGGCCTTGTCGCTGTCGGGGTTGCGCGTCAGCCCGCGCACGCGGTAGCCGCGGTTGAGCAGATGGCGCGCCACCGCGCCGCCCTGCTGACCCGTGACGCCGGTGACCAGAATCGTCCGCTGCTCGTTGGCCTGGTTCATCGCCTTCTCCTGTGCCTGTGGATGATCGAGCGTTGCCGCATCGTATGCAACGCGTCGGCGGGGTGGGCAAGCGCTACGATGGATTGTTGACGTTTGAACGGTGGGCTTTAAGCAGGTGGGATCCATTTCCGGGTGCCACGGCTTGACCGCGAAGCGGCAAGCCGTGCGATCGTCGGCAGACGCACGGCTTGACCGCGAAGCGGCAAGCCGTGGCACCCGGGACTTGGTGTTAAAGCCACCATTCAAGGGCCAATAGACACGCTCCGGAGGCCCCGCCATGCCCGAGCCCGACGCCCTGCGCACCCTGCTCGCCGCCCAGCTGACCTGGGCCGACGCCCACATCGACTTCGCCGACGCCGCGGCCGCCATTGCCGCGCCCAAGCGTGGCCAGGTCCCCGCCAACGTCGCGCACAGTCCGTGGCAGCTCATCGAGCACATGCGCCTGGCGCAGCGCGACATTCTCGAGTTCTGCCGCGATCCCGACTACCGCGAGGCCGCCTGGCCGGACGACTTCTGGCCGGCCGAGCCCGCCCCGCCCACGGCCGGCGCCTGGGACGAAAGCGTCGCCGCCTTCCTCGCCGACCGCGACGCGATGGTCCGGCTCATCAGCGACCCGGCGAACGATCTGTTCGCCCCGATCCCCTGGGGCGACGGCCAGACCCTGCTGCGCGAGGCGCTGCTGCTGGCGGACCATAGCTCGTATCACGTCGGCCAACTCATGACCGTTCGGCGGCTGCTGGAGCGTTGAGGCCGGGACGGGCCGGCGATGCCCGGCGCCGCGGCCGGGGATGCGCTGGTGAGGCGGCGGAGCGATACAATCGCCGCCGATGGCCGCCCCCGCCGACGCCCGCCCGCTGGTCGAGAAGCTGCTGCGCGACGCCATCGACCGCCGCGCTTCGGACGTGCACTTCGAGCCGACGCGCGACGGGGTCGAGCTCAAGTATCGGATCGACGGCCAACTGCACACCGCCGAGCGCCTCGCCGGCGACACCGGCCAGGCGTGCATCAACCGCCTCATGGTGCTGGGGCAGTTGCTGACCTACCGCCGGGACGTGCCGCAGGAGTCGCGCTTCAGCCTCGACGCCGGGGAGGCCGGCCTGCTCGACCTGCGCCTGGCGGTGATGCCCACGACGCACGGGCTGCGCGCGGTCGTGCGCCTGCCCGCCGAGCTGATCCAGGCCCACCGGCTCGACGAGCTGGACCTGCCCGAGCACGCGCGCAAGCTCATCGACCGCTACACCCACGCCGACGCCGGCATGCTGCTGATCTGCGGCCCCGCCGGATCGGGCAAGACGACGACCACGTACGCCATTCTGGAGCACATCGTCGCCACGCAGGCGGGCCTGAGCGTCATCAGCCTTGAGGACCCGGTCGAGCGCGACCTCGAGGGCGTGACGCAGATCGAGGTCACGCCCTTCGGGGAACTGAGCTACGAGCGCGCCCTGCGCTCGATGCTGCGCCAGGATCCGCAGGTGCTGGCGCTGGGCGAGATCCGCGACAAGGCCACGGCGTCGATCGCCGTGCAGGCGGCGTTGTCGGGGCATCGGCTGCTGGCGACCTTGCACGCGGCGCGCCCCGAGGCCGCGGTCGTCCGCCTGCTGGAGATGGGCATTGAGCCGTACCAGCTCGCCTCGAGCCTCGTGGGCATCCTGGCGATGCGGCTGCTGCGCCGCAGCGATGGGGCGGGCGGGTACCGCGGCCGCGTCCCGCTCGTCGAAGCCGCCCACATCGACGCCGAGGCCCGGCAGGCGATCCTGCACGGGCGTGACGACGCCGCCATCCGCATCGCCTTCGCCGGGCAAGGCGGCTTCATCGCCTTCGGCGACCTGGCGCGGCGACTCATCGACCAGGGGCTGACGGACGCCGCGGAGGTCGAAGGCACCCTGGGCCCCGACCTCCGGGAGGCCTGAGCCGGATCGACGGAACCAACCGCAACCCTGGACGTATACTCGGCCGCATGTCGATCATCGCGACGGGTCAGGTGCCGGCGCGGGGCGGGGTGGGTCGCTGGCCGGGGCTGCGGCCGGGCTCGGGCTGGGCCGGGGCCGTCATCCTGCTGCTGATCGCGGTGCCCTGCCTGGTGACGCTGCCGTGGTCGCTGGCGCGTTACGACGCGCACCGTGTCGCGGAGATGCAGTACGAGGCGCCGAGTCTGGCCGAGCCGATGGGCACGGACCGGTTCGGGCGGTCGCTGATGTGGCGTGCGCTGCTGGGCGGGGCGGTGAGCCTGGGCATCGGCGGTGCCGCCGCGGCGATCGCGGTGGTCATCGGTGTGTCGTGGGGCGCGGTGGCGGGCTACCTGGGCGGGCGGGTCGACGCGTTTCTCATGCGCACCGTCGACGTGCTGTACGGCCTGCCGGACATTTTGATGGTGATCCTGCTGGACATGGCGCTGCGGCCGGCGATCGTGGCCGCGGCCGGGCTCGTGCTCGTCGGCGAGCAGGCGGTGATGGCCGGGCGCCTGGCGACGCTGGCGCTGGCGATCGGGGCGGTGAGCTGGCTGACGATGGCGCGGGTGATCCGGGGGCAGGTGTTGAGCCTGCGGGCCCAGCCGTTCATCGAGGCGGCGCGGGCGTGCGGCTACGGGCCGGGGCGCATCGTGGCGGTGCACCTCTTGCCGAACCTCCTGGGCCCGGTGCTCGTCTATAGTACCCTGACCGTGCCGGTGGCCATCCTGCAGGAGTCGTTCCTGAGCTTTCTGGGCATCGGCGTCCGCGCCCCGCTGTCGAGTTGGGGCAACCTGGCGTCGGAGGGGCTGACGGCCCTGCACGCGTTGGCGGCCGGCCGCGCCGGGCCCTGGTGGCTGCTGGCCTTTCCCTGCCTGCTGCTGGGTCTGACGCTGATGGCGCTCAACTTCCTGGGCGACGCGCTGCGGGCCCGGCTGGACCCGCGGGGCAGGCAGGCCCAGGCCGGGAAGTAGAATGCCCGGCGGGAAATAGCCGAAACAGTCTCGTAGCAAGGCCCGCCCGCGCGACGACGGATCGATTCGAGATAGTCGCTTATGGAAAACCGCTTTGGCTTCAAGGATCTGGTGCTGTCCGTGCTGCTGCTGGCCATCCTCATCAGCATGTGGCTGGCGATGCGGCAGTTCGACCGCCAGTGGCAGATCGTCCAGCGCATCGCCGAGCAGCAGCGCATGCAGACGCAGGAGCTGCAGTCGCTGCTGCGCATGGTCCGGGCGGGCGGCTTTGCCGGCGGCGGCGACGGCCGAGCCGCCACGGTCCCCCCGGCCCGCCAGCGCATCGCCGACGCCCAGCAAAGCGGCGACTACGCCTCGGGCGACTGGGTCATCGACGCCTTCGGCGTCAACGTCTCGAACCTGACGCCCCTGATCTCCACCGACCTGTACCAGAGCATCGTCGAGAGCTACGTGGTCGAGAGTTTGATCGCCCGCGACCCGGACACGCTCGAATTCAAGGGCCTGCTCGCGGCGTCCTGGGAAATCGACAGCGACCTCGAGGCCTGGGAGGCCTACCTGGCCCAGCGCCTCGATGAGCCGCTGACCGAGCAGGAGATCCGCGAGGAGCCGGCCTTCGCGCAGCTCGAGGACAGCGAGCAGCGCCAAGCCTACATCGCCGCGCGCCTGGAGCAGGGTCGGCTGCCCGAGCACGTGGCGATGGAGGAGGACGCGCCGTTCTCCACGGAGATCACGTTTCACCTGCGCCGCGATGCGCGCTTTTCCGACGGCGAGCCGGTGACCGCCCACGACGTGGTGTTCACCTACGAGCTGATCATGAACCCCGACCTCAACGCACCGCGGCTGCGGGCGTACTACCGTCGCCTGGCGGAGGTCGAGGCGGTCGACGAGCACACGGTGGTGTTCCGCGCCCGCGAGCCCTACTTCCGCCTGCTGGACTTCGCCGGGGGCATCGGGGTGCTGCCGGAGCACTTTTACAGCCAGTACAGCGTTTCGGAGATCAATCGCAACCCGGGGCTGCTGATGGGCTCGGGGCCGTACCGGCTGGAGCAGCCGGACGGCTGGGCGCCGGGGCAGGAGATCCGCCTGGTGCGCAACGAGCGCTACTGGGCGGACGCCCCGGGGAGCTTTGACGCCCTGGTGTTTCGCGAGATCGCCGACGACGTGTCGCGGATGACGGAGTTCCGCAACCAGGAGATCGATCTGTTCTCCCCCACGGCCGAGCAGCACATGGAGTTGCTCGCGAGCCAGCGCATGCGCGATCAGACGCAGCACTTCGTCTACGACACGCCCACGAGCGGGTACAACTACGTGGCCTGGAACCAGCGTCGTGACGGCGAGCCGACCTGGTTCGCCGACCGGCGCGTCCGCCAGGCGATGACGATGCTGATTGACCGCTTCTCGATTGTTGAGAACATTTACCACGGCTACGCGACGGTGGCGACGGGGCCGTTCCACTTTCTCACGGACCAGTACGACGAGAGCATCGAGCCCTGGCCGCACGACCCGCAGGGCGCCATGGAGCTGCTGGCCGAGGCGGGCTTTGAGCGCGACGCCGACGGGACGCTGCGCGACGCCGACGGCCAGGCGTTCCGTTTTCGCCTGACGTATCCCACCGGCAGCGACACGGCCGAGCAGATCGTGCTGTTCATCCGTGACGCGCTGGCGCGGGCCGGCATCGAGGTGCGCCCGGACCGCAACGACTGGTCCATCTTCAGCGAGCGGCTGCAGTCGCGCGACTTTGACGCCATCACGCTGGGCTGGACGGGCAACATCGAGGGCGATCCTTACCAGATTTTTCACTCCGACCAGATCGCCGAGGGGGGCGACAACTTCGTCCACTACCGCAACGAGGAGCTCGACGAGTTGATTGTCCGGGCCCGTCAGACGCTCGACGAAGACCAGCGCCTGCCCATGTGGCGGCGGGTGCATGCGATCCTGCACGAGGACCAGCCCTACACGTTCATGGCCTACCGCCAGTCAATGCGCTGGGTCGACCAGCGCTTGCGCAACGTGCGCGAGACGACGCTGGGCATCAACGATCGTCTGGAGTGGTACGTGCCCGTCGAGATGCAGCGGTGGGTGGACTAGCGACACTGCCGATTGGCGAGAGCGCATCGGCCGAGGCGTGCGCGACCGGCCATCGGCGATTGACAGACGTTCATGCTCACTTACATCATTCGGCGTCTGGTGCTGCTCGTGCCCACGCTCATCGGCGTGACGGCGGTGGTGTTCTTTACCATGGCGCTGGCGCCGGGGGACCCGGCGTCGCTGCTGATGGACACCGGCGGCGAGGTGGACGCAGAGCAGGCCCGCGCCATGCAGGACTACTACCGCGAGCGATATGGCCTGGATCAGCCGATGATCGTGCAGTACACCACCTGGCTGAACCGCATTTCGCCCATCGGCCACCAGCACCAGCGGGCGCGCGTCGACCTGGAGGGTGTCGGCATCGTCTGGTCCCGGCAGCGCGACGGCGAGCCGGGCTACAGTTCCTTCGGCTTCAAGCCGCCGGACCTGGGCTACAGTTGGGCGCGCGGCCGGGCCGTGCTGGGCCTGATCGGCGACCGCCTGCCCATCACGATGTTGCTGAGCATCCTCTCCACGCCGGTGGTCTACATCGTCGCCCTGGTCTCGGGCATCTACGCGGCGCGGCATCGTAACGGCCTTTTCGATCGCACCAGCGGCACGTTCTATCTGGCGCTGTGGTCCGTGCCGGTGATCTGGGCGGGCGTGCTGTTCATCGGGTTTCTCGCCAGCGAGGAGTTCGTGCGCTGGTTCCCCGCCAGCGGCATCAGCCACACCCAGGCCGGCCGCATGAGCTTTTTCCCCACGGCCGGGGCGCTGGGACACACCGTGGGGTTCATCGTGTACGTCCTGCTGTGGCTGACGCTGCTCGGCTCGCTGGCGGTGACGACGATCGCGATGGGGTATCTGGCGATCCGGGCGATGCTGGCGGTCCGGGACCGCCGCAGGGTCCGCCGATACCGCCGCGGCTCGATCGTGCCCGGCGCGGTGACGCTGGTCGTGGCCCTGGGCCTGCTGCTTTTGAGCGGGGCGGTGATCAACGTCGGGCTGCTGCCGGATCGCATGGCCGGGCTGGAGCGCGGCTGGCTGATCGACCGCCTGTGGCACCTGATCCTGCCGGTGGTGTGCCTGAGCTACGCGGGGCTGGCGTTTCTGTCGAAGCTGGCGCGGGGGGCCGTGCTCGAAAACCTGCACGCCGACTTCGCCCGCACCGCGCGCGCCAAGGGCCTGGACGACCGCACCGTGCTGTTTCGTCACGTGTTCCGTAACAGCCTGCTGCCGATGATCACGGTCTTCGTCGCGATCTTCCCCGGGCTCATCAGCGGCTCCGTGGTGGTCGAGCAGATCTTCGGCATCAACGGGATGGGCCGCCTGGCCGTCGACTCGATCCTGCAGCGCGACCGGGAGGTCGTGATGGCGATCACGCTGATCGGCGGACTGCTGGGGCTGCTGACGATTCTGATCCAGGACATCCTCTATGCGATCGCCGACCCGCGGGTGAGCTACGAGTGAGGGTTTTTCAATGCAGAATGCAGAATGCAAAAATCGAGCCACGACGAAGGTTGTGACGGAAGCACCGCTGTGCGATGCCTTTCCCGCATTTCGCATTCCGCCTCCTGCACTGCGCATTGACTGACCATGACCTCCACGACGCCCAGCACGAGTTCGACGCACGCCGCCGACGCGCCGCCGACGCTGCCGCGGCGCAGCTACACCGCGCGCATCGTCCTGCGCGTGCTGGGCAACTGGGGGGCGGTGATCGGCCTGTGCTGGGTCGCCATCGCGGCGTTGGCGGCGGTGCTGGCGCCGCTGCTGGCGTCGAGCCACCCGCTGCTGTGGCGGATCGACGGCGAATGGGCCAGCCCCTGGCTGCGCCATCTCTCGCCCGTGGACGTCCTGCTGCTGGGGCTGGCGCTGTCGGGGCTGCTGGTGCTGACCGTCGGGCGACGGGCCGGGGCGGCCCTGATCGGCGGCGGGATCTGCCTGGGGGCGATGCTCATCGTCGGCCTCGTCCTGACACGCTGGCTGCCGCTGGGGGCATACAGCTTTGAGTTCGGCTTCATTCCGGCACGCACTCCCGCCGGGCCGATGCTCATCCTGCTCATGGCCGGCTTGGCGCTGCTCGGGGCGTGGTGCCTGCGGCCGAGCACGTTGGTCCGTCGCGTCGGCGTGGTGCTGCTGGCGCTGGTGGTCGTGCTGCCGGCGGCGTTGTGGCTGATCCAGCCGCCGCGCATCGTCGTCCATGCCGAGCATCGCGAGGTGATCGCCGAGGGTCGGGTCGACCGCGTGCTGATGGCGCCGATCCCGTACTCGCCGACGGATCGGCAGCGTGACCGGGCCGGGCAGCGGACGCGCAACCTGGAGGTGTGGTGGGGCCCGCCGCTGCGCGCCGCCGCCGCCGCCGGGTGGACGGGGCGTGAGGCGGTCGCGTGGAGCGACGCCGACGAGGCCGCCTACGCCGCCGGGCACTGGATGGGCACGGACAACAACGGCCAGGACATCCTCAGCCGCATGATCCACGCCTCGCGCATCGCCCTGGCGATCGGGTTCATCGCCACGGGGATCGCGCTGGCGATCGGCGTGGTCGTCGGCGGGCTGATGGGCTACTTTTCAGGCCTGGCGGACCTGCTGGGCATGCGGCTGGTGGAGATCTTCAACGCCATCCCCACGCTGCTGCTGCTGATCATGTTCGTCGCGTTCTTCGAGCGCAACCTCTATCTGATGATGGTGATCATCGGCATCACGAGCTGGATGAGCTTTGCGCTGTTCACGCGGGCCGAGTTCCTGCGCCTGCGCCAGCAGGAGTTCGTGCTCGCGGCCCAGGCCGGCGGGGTGCCGCTGTGGTCGATCCTGTTCAAGCACATGCTGCCCAACGGGATGGCGCCGATCCTGGTCACGGCGAGCTTCGGCATCGCCTCGGCGATCCTGGCCGAGAGCATCCTGAGCTACCTGGGCCTGGGGCTGATCGACGAGCCGAGCTGGGGCCAGATGCTCTCCGAGGCGACCGGCCCCGGCGGCGGGTTCCGCTGGTGGATCGCCATGTTCCCCGGCATGGCCATCTTCCTGACCGTCTATGCCTACAACCTCATCGGCGAAGCCCTGCGCGACGCCGTCGACCCCCGCGTGGTGGACGACAACTAGCCACGCAGAATGCACGAAGCAAATCCGCCGCGCGGTAGAACCTGACGCCCCGACCCCACTCCGATTTCTGCATTCTGCATTCTGAATTCTGCATTCTGAATTCCCCCGAGCCGCCCATGCCCGACGAAACCCCCCTGCTGAGCATCGAGGACCTGTCGGTGAGCTTCGCCGGCCAATCCGGCCCGGCCGTGCAGGCGGCGCGCAGCGTCAACCTGACCATTTATCCGCGCCAGACCGTCGCCGTCGTCGGCGAGTCGGGCTCGGGCAAGTCGGTCTCGGCGATGAGCGTCCTTCAGCTCATCCCCACGCCGCCGGGCCGCTACGACGCCGGGCACATCTGGTGGACGCCCGACCCGGCGCGCGAGCAGCCGCGCGATCTGCTCAAGCTCAGCGACGCGCAGATGCGCAAGATCCGGGGCAACCAGATCGCCATGATCTTCCAGGAGCCGATGACCAGCCTCAACCCGGTCTACACCGTCGGCGAGCAGATCCTCGAAGCGATCCTGCTGCACCAGCAGGTCACGCGCAGCGAGGCGATCGCCATCGCCGAGTCGGCGCTGCGTGACGTCGGCATCGGCGACCCGGCGGCGCGCCTGCGCGAGTACCCGCACCAGCTCTCGGGCGGGATGCGGCAGCGCGTGATGATCGCCATGGCGCTGGCGCTGCGCCCGCGCTTCATCATTGCCGATGAGCCGACCACCGCGCTCGACGTCACCATGCAGGCGCAGGTGCTGGAACTGCTGCATGCCCTCAAGCAGGAGGTAAATGTCGGGCTGGTGCTGGTCACCCACGACCTCGGCGTGGTCGCCCGCTCGGCCGATCGCGTGGTGGTGATGTATGGCGGCCGGGTGGTCGAGCAGGGCGATGTCGACACCATCTTCAGAGATCCGCGGCATCCCTATACGCTGGCGCTGATGCGCTCGATGCCACGCATCGACACGCCGCGCGGCCAGCGCCTGCAGGCCATCGGCGGCGCGCCGCCGAACCTGGCGCGCATCCCG
>SKPT01000603.1 GCA_007119405.1 Phycisphaeraceae bacterium | reverse complement strand
CGAGCCAGATGTCGGTGGTGTCGTTGGCGCGGATGGCGGGCGTGACGGGTGAGCCGTCGAAGAGGCGCTCGTGCAGCGTGAGCACCTCGTTGGTTGACGCGCTCATGAGCATGATGTCGACGAGCGCCTGCCGGGCGTTGATGCGGATCAGCTCGCGATATTCGTCGAGGCTGCGGAAGCGCGCCTCGTCGGCGTGGGCCTCGGGGCTGAGGCCCGGCGCCGCCAGGCCGTAGGCCATGTCCGCATCCTTGGCGTCGGCGAGGACAAACTCGCCGCAGTCGGGATCGGTGAGGATGCGGGCAAGCTTGATGTCGAGCGTTTTGGCCATGACGGGTAGCCCTGGCTGCGCACTATACCGGGGCGCGGCTCGGCGGGCACCCACGCCTCGCCCGCCTGCTGCCGGTGCCGCTCCAACCGGGCCCTGCGACGCTCGATGGGCCGGGCCTGGTCCCGCAGACGCTGACCGTGCTCGGCCAACTCGGCCTGCCCCATGCGCCGCATGCCAGCAGGTCGCGGCGGCATGCGATCGTGGCATTCGATCCCGGGAAGCAACCTCCCGACGATGTCCGAGGCCGCCGGCCTGAACGCCTCGATCAAAGGGCGAAGCTAAGCCTTGACCGCCGCCACGTCCATTCGTCATACTGTCGGAGGCTACGGGGGAGGCGGAATGACGTTGGGCGTACATGCCCGGCTTGCGACGGCCGGGAACCGGGAACCCGAATCGCTGCCCTTTCTCTGATCGCCACGGCCCATCGCGGCCGGTTCAACACGTGCAGGCGTATCAGACAAGCTTTCGCTGCCGCTCATGAGCGAATCCACCGCCACCACCGACCGCCCGCGTAGCGTCGATCTGCACGCCGTGACGAAATGGTACGGCCGGCGGGTTCACGCCCTTGACGGCGTGAGCCTGCGTGTCGGCCGGGGCGAGATCTTCGGCCTGCTCGGGCCCAACGGCGCGGGCAAGAGCACGCTCGTGAAGATCATCATGACGCTGGTTCGCCCCACCGCGGCGTCCGGCAGCATTCTCGGCCAACCGGTCGGCGATCGCGACACGCTGGGCCGCATCGGCTACCTGCCCGAGCACCCGCGGCTGCCGTGGTACCTGACCGGTCGGCAGGTCGTCGAGTTCATGGGCGGGCTGTACGGGCTGGAGCCGCGCATGTGCCAACGCCGTGCCGGCGAGCTGCTGGAGCAGGTGTCCATGACCGACGCCGCCGACACGCGCGTCACGCGTTACTCCAAGGGCATGCTCCAGCGCGTGGCGCTGGCGCAGGCGCTGATCGCCGACCCGGATCTGGTCCTGCTCGACGAGCCGACCGATGGTGTGGACCCCGTTGGCCGGCGCGAGATCCGCGAGCTGCTGACGGGCCTGCGGCAGGCCGGCAAGACCGTATTCCTCAACTCCCATCAGCTTGGCGAGCTGGAGATGGTCTGTGATCGCGTGGCGATTCTCAACCGCGGCCAGCTCGCCGCCGAGGGCACGATGGACGAGCTGGCTCTTGGCCGGGGTTACTACGAGATCGCGTACTCGGGCACCGCGTCGCCGCAAGGCTGGCCCGTGAGCTGGGACGCCCCCGGGCCTGGCGAGGGGCAGGGCAAGGGTCGGCTGCAAGATGGGGTGGCGGTGGAGCTGGAGGGCTCGACGCTGCGGCTGCGGACACAGGAAGCGGCCGACGTACAGTGCCTGGTCGACGCGCTGCGCCAGCAGGGGTTGGTCATTGAGACGGTGCGGCCAGTCCGCCCGTCGCTTGAGGACCTTTTCATCGAGACGCTCAACAGCGATGGTCAGCGGGGTGCGGCCCATGCCGGCGGCCCGGCACAGGAGGCCAAGCGATGATACGGCAGACGTGGGTGATCCTGCTCGACGCGTACCGCGAGCTCAACGCCCGCCGGTTGTTCTGGATCACGCTCGTGTTGTCCGGGCTCGTGGTGCTGGTCTTCGCGCTGCTGGGCGTCAGCGATGCGGGGGAGTTGACCATCGCCGGGTTCGAGGTGCCTCTGGGCATCGGCATGCTCGAAGCCGAGGCGATGTACAAGGGGCTGTTCGTGCACTTCGGCATCGGCTTCTGGCTGAGCTGGCTGGCGGCGATCCTGGCGCTCGTCTCCACCGCGGGCATCTTTCCGGAGATGATCAGCAGCGGCTCGGTGGCGCTGCTGATGAGCAAGCCCATCGGGCGGGTGCGGCTGTTCCTGACCAAGTACGCCGGCGGGCTGCTGTTCGTCACACTCCAGGTCAGCGTCTTCACCCTCGCCAGCTTTCTCGTGCTGGGTCTGCGCGCCGGGCTCTGGGAGCCGGGGCTGCTGCTGGCGATCCCGCTGGTGGTGCTCTTTTTCAGCTACCTGTTCTGCGTATGCGTGCTGGCGGGCGTGATCACGCGCTCCACGATCGCCGCGCTGCTGGTGACGTTGCTGGTGTGGTTCGGGTTCTGGGCTGTGCACACCACCGAAACGACGATTCTGCAATTCCGCGTCGGGGCCGAGCACGAGATCGCCCGCCTTGAGGCGCGCATGGAGCATGGGCCACCTGGCGATGTCGACTCGCGCCAGCGCGAGCGGGATCAGGCACAGCGGCAACTGGACAACCT
>SKPT01000613.1 GCA_007119405.1 Phycisphaeraceae bacterium | reverse complement strand
GCTCAAACCATAGAAGCTGGGCGCGCCCGCTGCAAAGATGCGGCGGCTCAAGCGGGAAAGGCACCACCGCCGGGGAGGGGTTCGACCCAGCGGTGGGACGTTTGGCGTAGGGTGGGTAGAGCGAAGCGAAACCCATCAGTTTCGGCGACGATCCACGGCCAACGTGGTGGGTTTCGCTTCGCTCTACCCACCCTACCTGTCGTCCGCGGCGCCGCGGGCCCGGGTTCAGCTTGCGACCTTGGGCGTGGGGCGCAGATGATTGATGGATTCACCGAGCAGGTGCAGGCGGAGCATCTGGAGGGCGGTTTTGGCGGCGCGGTCGCGGATGGTCGCCCGGTCGCCGTGCAGGCGCAGGGCGAGGCTGAGCAGGTCGTCGCGATCGGCGAGAGCGAGGTGGACGGTGCCGACGGGCTTGTCGGCGGTGCCGCCGGCGGGCCCGGCGATACCGGTGATCGCCAGCGCCAGGTCGGCGCCGGGGCAGCGTGCCAGCGCGCCGCGGGCGAGCTCGCGGGCCACCGGCTCGCTGACCGCGCCGTGGGTGGCGAGCGTGGCGGGGCTGACGCCGGCGAGGGCCTGCTTGGTGGCGTTGGCGTAGGTCACCAGCCCGCCGGCGTAGACGGCGGAGGAGCCGGCGACGTCCGTGACGAGCTTGGCCAGGAGCCCGGCGGTGCAGCTCTCGGCGGTGGCGAGCGTGCGTCCCCGCGCTTGGAGGAGGTCGACCGCGGCCTGGGCGAGGGTGCGATCGTCGCGGCCGAACGCCAGCGGCGCGAGGCGGCGTTCGACCTCGTGGAGCGTGGCGTCGAGCGCCTCGCGGGCCTGATTGTGGTGCTCGGCCTCGCTGCGGACGCGCACGGTGATGAGCCCATCGGTGACGGTGGTGCCGACCCGGGGGTTGCGGGCGCGGTCCATGAGCTCGGCGAGGGCCTGGGCGACGTCGGACTCGCCCCGGCCGAAGGTGTTGACGGTGGCGGCGAGGATGACGTGTCGATGGCCGGCGCCGGGGTCGAGTTCGGGGGCGACGGCGTGGGCGAACATGGCGCGCATTTCGCCGGGCACGCCGGGCATGACGAAGAGGGTCGCGCCGCCGAGGCGGGCGCGGATGCCGGGGGCGGTGCCGTTGTCGTTGGGGATGATGCGGGTGTTGGCCGGGTGCATGGCCTGGACGCGGTTGCGGTCGGGCATGGGTCGAGCGCGGCGGGCGAAGATCGCCTCGATGCGGGCGAGGCTGGGCTGATCGAGCACGAGCGGCTTGTCCAGGGCGTCGGCCAGGGCCTGGCGTGTCAGGTCGTCCTCGGTCGGGCCCAGGCCGCCGGTGACGAGGACGAGCGGGGCGTGCTCGCTGGCGTCGAGCAGGGCGCGGGTGATGGCGGCACGGTCGTCGGCGACGGTGAGGTGGTAGAGGCAGGCGATGCCGTGCTCGGCGAGGCGGGCGGCGAGGTAGGCGCTGTTGGTGTCGACGGTCTGGCCGAGCGCCAGCTCGTCGCCGATGGAGAGGATAACGGCGTGCATGAGGGGGATTGTACGGACCCGGCCCGCTGGCCTGACACAGGGCCGGGCCATTGGCCGCCGCGAAGCGGGGCGATCATTGCTCCGCCGGGTCGAGGCGCCAGCCGTCGGTCGGCGGCATGGTCTCGGCGGTGCGGTAGCGGGCCCACATGTCGTTGACGAAGGCGTCCCAGGTCGAGCCCTGGCTGCCGAAGCTCCAGCCGGTGGCCTCGCGGATGCGCTCGCGGAACTGCGTGTTGTCCTCGTACATCCAGCGGTCGCTGTAGTCGAGGAAGGCATCGTGGCCCCAGATCTCCTGCGCCTGCAT
Source organism: Phycisphaeraceae bacterium (assembly GCA_007119405.1). The sequence continues at coordinate 777 of SKPT01000613.1, read as the reverse complement.
GAGGTGGATCGCCAGAGCCTGGCCGACCCAGGCGATGCTGGTGCAGCAGTGGCGGTAGGACTCGCCGAGGCGATGCTCCCACTGCTCGGGGGGCAGGTGCTCGTAGGGCCCCCAGCCTCGTTCCTGGTCGCCGTCGGGGCCCACGTGGCCGGCGTAGAGGGCGCGGGCGCCGGTCCAGCCCTGGCCGTACATGGTCTGCATGTCCTCGCCGAAGACGACGTCGGGGAAGCGTTCGTAGGGGTTCTGCATGTCCTCGTCGCCGAGCATGAGTCCGGCGAAGACGAGGATCCACTTTCGTCCGCTGCCGTGGCCGCCGTGCGCGGGGTACCCGCCGTGGCCGGCGCGGATGAGGCCCCAGTAGTCGATGCCGGCCTGGACGATGCCCAGGAGCAGGCGTTCCTTGTCGTGGGGCTCGTCGGTGCCCATGAGTCTGAGCGTGCCGATGCCGGCGGCGCGGCCGACCTCCCGGCCGTACTGCGGCAGGTTGTCGACCGGAGCCGTGAAGCCGAAGAAGACGTTGTCGATCCAGGGGCGCTCGAAGATGCGTGTGGCGTACTCGAGGCTGGTGGCCGAGTCGGGCAGCTCCAGGCGCGGCAGCAGGTCGCGGCGCAGGTCGCGGGCGTGGTAGAGCTGCTGGTCGGGCCCGGCGTAGGCGGGGCGGAAGGCGTCGGCGGGCACGGGCTCGGGCAGGACCGTCAGCACCGCCGCGCTCTGGACGCGCGAGACGTTGGTGTGGTCCGACGGCCCGAGCATGCGCTGCTGGGCCGACAGATCCTC
>SKPT01000339.1 GCA_007119405.1 Phycisphaeraceae bacterium | reverse complement strand
TGTTCAACGGCCACGACGTTTCCGACCTGGCGATGTACCAGCGGGCCCAGCGCGGCATGGGGTACCTCGCCCAGGAGCCGAGCGTCTTCCAGCGCCTCAGCGTCGAGCAGAACCTGCTGGCGATCCTGGAGACGCGCCCGCTGGACCGCCGCCAGCGCCACGACCGCGCCGCCGAGCTCATGGCCCAGTTCGACCTGACCAAGACCCGCGACCAGCCGGCCCGCACGCTCTCCGGCGGCGAGCGGCGCAAGCTCGAGATCGCCCGGGCGCTGATCACCGAGCCCAACCTCATCCTGCTCGATGAGCCGTTCTCCGGCGTCGACCCCGTGGCCGTGGAGGAGCTCCAGGCCGAGATCCGCCGCCTGCGCGACGAGCACCACATCGCGATGCTGGTGACGGACCACAACGTGCAGCGGACGCTGGAGATCGTGGACCGGGCGTACGTGATCTTCGAAGGCCGCGTCTTCGCCGAGGGCGCGCCGCGGGATGTGATCAACAACGAGCAGGTGCGCAAGCTGTACCTGGGCTCGACGTTCCGCGGGGACGAGTTTGATTGAATGCAGAATGCAGAATGAAGAATGCAGAAACCGGATGGGGGCTATTGACCATTGAATGGTTGATTTTACGCGGATGGGACGTACTCAGGGTGCCACGGCTTGACCGCGAAGCGGCAAGCCGTGCGATCGTCGGCAAACGCACGGCTTGCCCTTCGGGACAAGCCGTGGCACCCCAGGACTTGGGGTTAATGCAACCATTGAAGGATCAATATTTCATTCGCAGCGGATGGGGTGCCACACAGCATGCCGAAGGCTGCTGTGCGTGATCAACCGCGGATGGCCGCCGCACACAGCACCCTTGTGATTCAGGTCCAGGACGGGTTCCATCATGAGTGAGCAACAGCCCGACCCGCCTCGCCTTTCGCCGCTGCCGGCGCGCCTGGCGGTTTATGGTGTGCTCGTGGTGGTGGCGGTGGGGAGCATCTGGCTGATCGACGCGCGGGCGATGGAGCGTCAGCAGGCGTTTCGCGATGAGATGCCGCCGAGCGAGATGCGGCTGATCCATGACGCCGCCCGCGCCGCCCTGGCCGAGCGGGAGCCGGAGCTCGCGGAGCGCGTGCGCCCGCGCTGGCCGCCGATCGAGCGCGACGAGAACCGCTGGCGGGTTCGCTTCGAGCCGCTGCGCGACGACGGCCCACGCGCCTTCGTCGACGTTGAGCCCGTCACGCACCGGGTGCTGCGCATCCGCAGCCGATGACCGCGGCAAGGCGTGGCACTTGGCGTGCGTCGCACGGCTTGCCCTTCGGGACAAGCCGTGGCACCCGGGGCCGTGAACTATCTTGTTGCCCTACGGACGCAGCGTGAGCAAAGCAAGCGGAACCGGAAAACAGCCACCAGCAATCGGAAATCAGCAATCAGCAATCAGCAATCAGAAACTCATGGCGGTATTCGCTTGCAGAAGGCACTGGCCAGCGCCGGTGTCGCGTCGCGGCGCGAGTGCGAGAAGCTCATCGAGCAGGGCCGCGTCGAGGTCAACGGCCAGGTGGTCAGCGCGCTGCCGGCGTTTGTGGACCCGGCGCGCGACCGCATCCGTGTCGATGGTCGGGAGCTCGCCCGGCCGCGCAAGACCGCGCGGCCGGAAACGGCTCGCACCTACATCCTGCTGCACAAGCCGCGCGGCGTGATCTCGACGACGGACGACCCGCACGGCCGGGCCACGGTCACGGACCTCGTCAAGACGCCGCGGCCGGCGCGGCTGTATCCCGTGGGCCGGCTCGACGCCGACTCGACGGGGCTGATCCTGCTGACGGACGACGGCGAGCTCGCCAATCGGCTGACGCACCCGCGCTACGGCGTGCCCAAGCGTTACGAGGTGTCGGTGCGCGGGCACGTGACGCAGGACGAGGCGCAGCGGCTGCGCGACGGGCTGTTGCTGACGGACCCCAAGGGCCAGCGCACCCCCAAGCGTGCGGCGGCCGAGCGGGTGGTGATCGTGGCCCACGAGCGTGACCGCGAGCGGGGCGACCGCACGACGCTGGCGATCACGCTGCGCGAAGGGCAGAACCGCGAGATCCGGCGGCTGCTGGCGCGCCTAGGCTACAAGGTGCGGCGGCTGAAGCGCACCGCGATCGGGCCCGTGACGCTGAAGGGGCTTGCCCCCGGGGAGCATCGCCAGCTCATCGGACGCGAGCGCAACGCGCTGCGCCGCGCGGCGGGGTTGTGAGGAATGCAGAATTGAGAATGCAGAATGCAGAATGCAGAAGCGTGCGCGTCAAAAATTTAGCCGCAACTGCGTTGGAACCAGGCGGAGACCGCAACTGCCATCGCGTACGGGCAAACGTGGCGGGCCCATGCCGACGTGCGACGGCCCCCTCGCCACGAGCGGGAACAGACGGGGGTTATCGAGCTGGAGATCAAGCCGAGTCGCCGACGGGTATCGGTGCCGTCAGGTGCGACACGATATCCCCGCAGATGAGCGCTGCCATGGGGGCGAGTGAACGTGGAATCTCGAGGGGTGTTGGCTGCCACCACCAGCGGTAACTGAACCAGGCTTCCGCATCGGGGCGTCCGCCGCGGTAGCTGATCGACCGCGCGC
>SKPT01000079.1 GCA_007119405.1 Phycisphaeraceae bacterium | reverse complement strand
GCCACGGCCCACGACCTTGGCCGGCCGGTGATCGTGGCCACGCAGATGCTCCAGTCGATGATCGAGCATGCCCACCCCACGCGGGCCGAGGTCAGCGACGTGGCCAACGCGATCTTCGACGGGGCGGACTGCGTGATGCTCAGCGGCGAGACGGCGGTGGGCCAGCACGCCGAGCAGGCGGTGCTGACGATGTCGCGCACGGCCCGGATCACGGAGCGCGACATGGCGGCCCGTCGCCAGCGTGCCGCCCAGCCGCCGCGCAAGCACCGGGCCAGCCGCTACCGCACGGCCGCGCTGGCCCATGGCATCGGCGTCGTCGTCCACGACCTGGCGGCCCGGTACGTCGTGGTCTGGTCGGAGCTCGGCGGCGGGGCGCGCTACCTCTCGCAGAACCGCCTGAGCATCCCCATCATCGCCGTCAGCTCCAGCGAGCCGGCCCTGCGGCGGATGAGCCTGGGCTTCGGCGTGCGGCCGGTGCACATGGACCGCCCCGCGGACAGCGAGGCCTTCCTCGCCCGCGTCGACGAGCTGCTCCAGCAGCGCGGCTGGGCCCAGCCCGGCGAGCCGATCGTCCTGGCCATGGGTGAGCCGATGGGCACCGCCGGCGTGACCAACGAAATCCGCATCCACTACGTCGGCGACGTCTGCCGCGTCGACGCCGGCCCGGCGCGCGGCTAGGGGGGAAGGGGCAGACGGCAGACGGCAGGGGGCAGCAGGGACTGAACAATGGCGGGCCAGCCGTCAGCACGGGCGCAGGCGTGCGTGCGCCGCTCGCGCACCGCTCTTCACTGCAGACTGCAGTCTGCCCCCGGCCCCCGGCCTCGCGGATACAATGCCACCGCAGGCCCGCAACCCGCCGACCGACCCCGGAGACTCGCCCATGGATGTCCAGGTGGAACTGGCGCGCATCTTGATCCGCGAAACGGACGACACCCACATCGTCGAGCTCCGCGAAGTCGACGGCGAGCGGCTGTTCCCCATCGTCATCGGCCTCAACGAGGCCGCCGCCATCGAACGCCGCCTCATGCACCAGACCCCCCCGCGGCCGCAGACCCACGACCTGCTGGCCAACCTCATCGACCAGCTCGGCTACGACCTGGTGCGCGTCACCATCAACGACCTGCGCAACCACACCTTCTACGCCCGCCTCCACCTCCAGCGCCAGGAGACCGGGGAGACGATCGAGATCGACTCCCGGCCGTCGGACGCCCTGGCCCTGGGCGTCGCCGGCGACGTGCCCATCTACGTCGCCGAGCACGTGCTCGACGAGGTCTGCCGGGCGGACTGATCCCCCCCTTCGCCCCCGCCAGCTTCCGCCGCCCCCCCGCCAGGGGCGATAACTTTGGGCTTGACAGGGGTGCCGCCGCGATTTAGCATGCGCAGTTGAAGATGCGAGGTTGCGCGATGTGGATTCGGGGGGCCGCGGCGTGTGGCCTCGCGTGGCGCAGGCTCAAGGCTGCTGCCAAGGCGAAGTGGCGGAAACTGCCCTCCTGATTCCGTCATACCTGCGTTTTCCAACGCCGCATCGCCTTTGCAGCCGGGAATCTGCGCAGCAATAACTGCGCCTTGTGCAGGGTGAACGGTTCACCCTGTCGCCATGCGTAGGCCCGGACGAGGGCGAACCACTGACCCCCATGAGCCGTTCATTGTCGTCTGCAAGCATGCCCGGCCGCGGGTTCGGCCGGGGTCGATGCTGGGTCGGTGGTCGCTGCGCGCCCGAGGCCCGCGCCGCCTCATGCTCGCCATTGTCATTCTTTTTCTAGGAGCCTTGAAATGCGAGAACGGAAGGGTTTCACACTCATCGAGCTGCTGGTGGTGATCAGCATCATCGCCCTGCTCATCGGCATCCTGCTGCCCGCGCTGGCGGCAGCCCGTGCCACCGCACGCCGCATGCAGAGCAATACCCAGCTCCGCGGCATCCACCAGGGCATGGTCATGTTCGCCCAGGGCAACAACGAGAACTACCCCGGCCTGACCAGCGCCGGCCGGTACATCGCGCAGGACAGCGCGACCATCGAGCGTCTCATTGACAACGGGTACCTCTCAGAAGACTTCGACTGGGGCGGCGGTTCCCAGCCGGCCGCGCGCTACGCCCTGCTCGTCGAGGGCGACTACTTCGCCGGCGACTACATGACCAGCCCCTCCGAGGCGCGTCCCGCCTTCGGCGTGGACAACGACTCCATCGACCATTACGACGGCAGCGAGCGGGCCTACTCCTACGCCATGCTCGAGATCCTCGGAGACGACGACGACTATCGCAACCACCGCCGCACCGAGTGGGCCGAGACCATGAGAACGCGGGCCCCGGTGCTCAGCGATCGGGCGCTCGCCGATGATCCCGACAACCCGGACATGGACGAGATCTACAGCATCCACACCCGGCAGGGCAGCGGTGACTGGCGCGGCGGCATCCTCTGGAACGACAACCACGTCGGCTTCGAGACCTCCGAGCGGCAGGACACCCAGATCGCGGCCGGACCGCTTCAGGAGAACGATCACATCTTCAGCGAGAATGATTGGGGTGATCCAGTTAGCGGCACCGGTAACGTCAGTGGGGGCCCCGGCACCAGCGCCTGGCTGATCTGGGAAGACG
>SKPT01000053.1 GCA_007119405.1 Phycisphaeraceae bacterium | reverse complement strand
TACGTCTACATCCGCACGATGCTGGAGCTGAACCGCCGCTACGCGATGCGCAAGTTCATCGTCGTCGTGCCGTCGGTGGCCGTGCGCGAGGGCGTGCTTAAGACGCTGCGCCAGACGGAGGAGCACTTTCGCAGCATCTTCGACAACGTCGTCTACCGCAGCTACGAGTATGACTCGTCCAGCCTGTCGCGCGTGCGGCAGTTCGCCCAGTCGGACGCCGTCGAGGTCATGGTGATGACCATCGACAGCTTCAACAGGTCGGGCAACATCATCGTGCGGGCGATGGACCAGATGCAGGGGCAGGTGCCGATTGACCTGATCCGCGCCGCCCGGCCGATCCTGATCCTGGATGAGCCGCAGAACTACGAGAGCGAGACGAGCAAGGCGGCGCTGGCGAGCCTGCGGCCGCTGTTTGCGCTGCGCTACAGCGCGACGCACCGCGTGCCGTACAACGTGGTGTATCGGCTGACGCCGTACCAGGCGTACCGGCAGGGGCTGGTCAAGCGGATCAAGGTGGCGTCGGTGGTGGCGGAGGGCAACGAGGCCCGGCCGTTCGTGCGGCTGGAGGCGGTCAACGCCCGCGGGGGCAGCGCGACGGCGAAGCTGCGCGTGCATCGGCTCAGCAAGAACGGAACCGTTGCCCCCGCGACGGTGACGGTCAAGCCGGGTGACAGCCTGGAGGCCAAGGCCCGGCGCAGCGACTACGCGGGCTTCGAGGTGGACACGGTCGATCCGGTGCAGGGGCTGGTGCGCTTCGCGCCGAGCGACGTGGAGCTGCACGTGGGCGAGGAGATCGGCACGGATAAGCAGGCCATCTTCCGGGCGCAGATCGAGGAGACGATTGAGACGCACCTGAAGACGCAGGAGCGTCTGCGCAGCCAGGGCGTGAAGGTGCTGTCGCTGTTCTTCATCGACCGCGTGGACAACTACGCCGGCGATGAGCCGATGATCCGCCGGCTGTTCGATGAGACGTTCGACCGGCTCAAGGCGGAGGACAAGGCGTGGCGCGACCTGTCGGCCGACGAGGTGCAGGCGGCGTACTTCGCCAGCAAGCGGCGTAAGGGGGGCGAGATCGAGCTGCGGGACTCCTCCACCGGCGAGAGCCAGGACGACACTGCGGCCTATGACCTGATCATGAAGGATAAGGAGGCGCTGCTGAGCTTCCCGAACGATGGCGACGATGAGGAGACGCGGCGGAAGAAGCACGTGGCGTTCATCTTCTCGCACTCGGCGCTGCGCGAAGGGTGGGACAACCCCAACGTGTTCCAGATTTGCACGCTCAACCAGTCGGCGTCGGAGATGCGCAAACGGCAGGAGGTGGGGCGCGGCGTGCGCTTGGCGCGCGACCAGGCCGGGCGGCAGCTCAGCGACGAACGCGTCAACGTGTTGACGGTGATCGCCAACGAGAGTTATGAGCGGTACGTGGCGACGCTGCAGAGCGAGATCGCCGAGGAGTACCAGGAGGAGATCGAGGCACGGTATGGCAAGCCGATCGGCGACCTGACCGTCGCGGAGCGGGCGAAGATCGCCCAGGAGTACGGCGAGGGCATCCTGCCGCCGCCTCCGCCGCCGGCGAAGGGCCCCAAGGCCCGACTGCGCAAGGAGCGGCTGCTTAGCCCGGAGTTCAAGGAGCTGTGGGAGCGCATCCGGCACAAGACGCGCTACTCGGTGCAGGTGGACACGCAGCGGCTGCTGGCCGAGGCGGTGCCGGCGATCGACCGGGCGACGATCCAGCCGCCACGCGTGACCGTGACCGAGGCGGTGGCGACGGTGGGCGAGGCCGGGTTCGAGGCGGCGCAGACGCGCGCGGCGCGCACGGCCGCGACGTTGACCGGCCGGGGGCCGCTGCCGAACCTGCTTGAGCTGATGGTGGAGCTGATGGATCGCACGGTGCCGCGCGTGCGCCTGACGCGGGCGACGCTGCTGGAGGTGGTCCGGCGGACGAAGCAGCAGCGCGCGCTGGTGCAGAACCCGCACGAGTTCGCCCGCGTGGCGGTGGCGGCGCTGAAGGACCGGCTGCTGGACCAGCTCGTGGAGGGGATCAAGTACGAGAAGGACGGCGCGTGGTGGGATATGAGCCGGATCGAGGAGGAGGACCTGGTCGAGTTGTTCAGCAAGCACGCGGAGCCGGCGGAGAACGCCCTGTATGACCGGATCGGGTGCGACTCGAACGTCGAGCGGGATTTCGTGCGCGACCTGGAGCACCGGGAGGACGTCAAGTTCTACATGAAGCTGCCTGGCTGGTTCAAGATCGCCACGCCGCTGGGCGAGCACAACCCCGACTGGGCGGTGGTGATGGAGGACGAGGCCGGCGAGCCGCGGCTGTATCTGGTGGCCGAGACGAAGGGCTCGCTGAAAGAGCGCGAGCGCCGCGGCGTGGAGAACATGAAAATCGCCTGCGCCGCCCGGCACTTTGGATCGAAGGAGCTCGGCACGGCCGGCGCTCTGGACGGGGTGGACTATCAGGTGGTCAAGCGGGCCAGTGAGCTGGGGGCGGGTTCACAGACCAGCTCCGAAGCCACCTGACCACGCGAAGCGTGATCTGCCTGCACGAGGCGGTCACCGAGTGGGTCGGCGGCGCCGATGACGGTGCG
>SKPT01000597.1 GCA_007119405.1 Phycisphaeraceae bacterium | reverse complement strand
TCTGCCGGGCGGTGCGCAGCATGGATCACAACAGTGCGGTGGCGGCGGGGTAGAGCGTGTTCAACCCTTTCGTGGCACCCAACCCACCGTAGCGTGCGTCTGCTACGAATCTGAAACGCACCCCCGGTCCACGACAACGTTCACCCGAGGCTCACGCAGAGACGTAGACGCAAGGCCAAGGGAAGCACCCTCCCCCAGCCCCTCCCGAAGGGAGGCGGGGGCGGATTGCATACGCCCCGGTTACTCCACCGGCGTCGTCTCGGGCTTGGTCGCCGGCTGATCGGGGCTCGCCACGCCCTCGGCGGTGTTGGTCGACTTGCCCGTGATCGCCGCGACGACGGTCAGGCCGGCCTTGACCTTCTGGCCCGGCTGGACCTCGACGCGCTCGATGAGCTCCGTGGGCAGGTAGAGCTCGGTCGTTGAGCCGAGCTTGATGATGCCATACTTCTGCCCGCGCTGAAGCACCTGCCCCGGCCGGGCGGCGCAGACAATCGTGCGCGCCAGCATGCCCGAGACCTGCCGCACCACGGCCACCGGGTAGCGGCGGATCGGGTGCACCAGCACCATCGTTGTCGAGGCGTTGACCTCGGCCGACTCGGGGTTCAGCGCGTTGAGGTACTGGCCCGGCTTGTGGTCGACCGACGCCACCTCCGCGTGCAGCGGGCTGCGGTTGACGTGCACGTCCAGCACGCTCAGAAAGATGCGGATGCACGTGGCGGGGCCGCCCAGCGCCTCGTGATGCTCCAGCTCATGGATGGAGCTGATGCGGCCGTCGGCCGGGGCGACAACGACGCCGCGCTGTGTCGGCGGGCGGCGGTAGGGGTCGCGGAAGAAGCTCAGCAGCGCGACCGTCGCGGCGGCGGTCAACAGCGACAGGGGCCACCAGAGCAACCCCACGGCAGCGCTGAGCACGACGCCGATCGCCAGGATGGTCAGCCATTCTTTGCGCGCGTAGCCGCTGAGCATGGTGGGGATCGGTTAGAAGGTGGGTGTGTGCCGGATCGCGGGGTGCCCGCGGAAATCCCGCCCTTCGCTCGCGCTCGGGACGGGTGTCACGCGGCAGGATCAGCGCCCTTGGCGGATCCCCGAACCCCGGACCCGGGCGCCGCGTCACGCGCCCTCGCTGCCTTTGCCGATGAGGTAGCCGATGATGCCGAGGATGAAGCTGCCGGCGAGCAGGCCGCCAAGCGAGCCCCAGTAGACGAGTTGGGAGTCAGCGAAGGTGGCGCTGACGACGTCGCGGACACCCATCATGGCGCCGAGGACGGCGATGAAGGCGAAGACGAGGGCGACGAGAGCGCCGATGAGCATGCCGGTGCCGAAGCCGGAGCCGGCGGGGTCGTCGGCGTCGACCTCGTAACTGGCGGCCATGGCCATGCCGGGGGCCTGGGGCTGCTCGGCGGCGGCGGCGCCGATCATGTCGGGGGCGTCCTCGTCGACGGCGCTTTCGAAGGCGTCGGAGGCGCCGAGCTCGGCGGCCACGCCCGAGCCCTGGGCCGAGTCGCCCGACAGGTCATCGAGGACCTCGCCGAGGCTGGTATCGTCCGACTCGCTGGTCAGGTCGAGCAGGCCGGAGCCTGAGCCGACGCTTTCGAGGTTCAGGTCGTCGTCGAGGCTGGGGCCGGTCACCCCGCCGGGGGCCTGTGTCTGGTCGGCGGCGGCGGCCTCGTCGGAGTCGAAGACGCTGGTGCCCGAGCCGCTGGCGCCCAGGGCGCTGTCGCCGCCGGTGTCGTCCTTGAGGCTGAGCTCGCCGGAGGCGGCGCTGCTGTCGTCCAGGTCCAGGGGCCCGCCGGAGGCCTCGCCGGCGTCCCCGCCGCCGGCCAGGGCGTCGACCTGCTCGCGCTTGAACATGAGCTTGTCGCGGTCGCGGAACTGCTGGAGCTTGCCCTCGGCGGCCATCTCCTTGATCTGGTCGGTGTCCACGCCGAGCTTCTCGGCAGCCTCGTCGAGGGTGTAGAACATCTTGGCCATGCGCGGGGCTCCTGGTCGTGGTGCGTCGGCGGGCGGGGCCCGCCCATGCCGCTAGGATATGAATCGCCCGCGCCGCTGACAACCCGGTGCGGTGTGGTGGCGGGCGCGGTGGCGGAGGGGCGCGGGAGCCTTGCCCTTCGCTGCCGCTCGGGACGGGCGTGAGCATCACGCGGTCCGCAATCAGGAAACAGCGAGCCTCATGCCGTTTGCCTATGGCCTTCTGGAACCGGTCGAGCTGGATCTGCCGGCGGTGCCCGCGGAGCTGGACGGGCTGCGCATCGCGCATCTGAGCGACCTGCACGTGCGGCGGCCGGCGCGGCTGTTCGATCGCCTGGCGAACCAGTTGACGACGGTGCGGCTGGACGTGATCGTGCTGACGGGCGACTACATGGACGAGCCGGGCCAGGAGGCGGCCTGCGTGGAGGTGCTCGGGCAGATTCTGGCGGCGGCGCGTCCGCGGCTGGGGACGTTCGGCGTCTTCGGCAACCACGACTCGTGGGCCCTGCGGGAGCAGGCCCGCGAGCTGCCGGTGCACTGGCTCAATGACGAGCGCGTCCGCCTGTCGCCGGGCGAGCTGGAGATCGCCGGGGGGCTGACGAGCTCGGCGGCCCGGCCCGACGGCGT
>SKPT01000416.1 GCA_007119405.1 Phycisphaeraceae bacterium | reverse complement strand
GCGAGCGAGACCAGCCCGGCCGCCAGCCCCGTCAGCGCGGCCAGGAAAAAGCTCGCGTTGAGCAGGATCAGCGCAAGCGTCAGCGCCACGATCAGCCCCGGCGCCTGGCTGAAACCGGGCATGAACCCGATGAGCGAGCCGAGGATGCACGCGAAAAACACCTGGTACGGTGCCGCCGAGCCGCGCAGGAACTTCATCAGCTTCCGGAAAATCATCATGGCCAAAACCCTTGTGTGAAACCGGGCAAGCGGTAGCGATCTTGTACCACAGCCCACCATCGGACGAAAGCCGCCAGCCGAATAATCCCCACCTCCGGTCAACCCCGCCCCCGGGGCGGCCGATATTCGCACAAGGCGGTCAGGGAATCACTGCGATGGTTGCGCTGACGGACAAGCCGGGCGTCGCGATCCGGGTCGAGGATGACGGCCGCGCCGCGACCGTGGCGCTCGGGCCGACCCCCCGCGCCCAGACACTCACGCCCGAGCAAGTGCTCGAGGCCATGAACGCCGCCGGCCTCGCCGCCCTCTCCCATTGGGCGCAGGCCTTGGCCGACGGCCTCGCCCGCCACCGCGCCGCCCCCGACCAACGCGTCACCATCGAGCTGCCCGCGACCGAGCCCCGCACCGGGACCGACGGCCACGTCCTCTGGCGCGACGGCTGCGACCCGACCGCCGCCCGGCTGCAAGCGGCCGGCGCCGACGGCGAACGCGTCGACTTCTACAACCAGAGCCGCTTCGTCTTCGTCGCCGCCGGACAGGTGCTCGGCACCCTCGTCGAGCCGGTCCCCGGCCAGCCTGGCGTCGACGTGCGCGGCCGGGCGATCGAGCCCGCCAACCCCCAGCCCGCCGCCGTCAACATCGCCGACGGCGCCGCCGTCGACGCCGCAGGCCAGATCACCGCCCAGGTCGACGGCGTCGTCCACTTCGAGCACAACACCGTCCGCGTCGAGCCGGCCCTCATGATCGACGGCGACGTCGACTTCAACACCGGAAACATCAGCTTCAAGGGCGATGTACGCATCACCGGCTCCGTCCGCGACCTCTTCAAGGTCGCCTCCAGGCAGAGCGTCGAGGTCGGCGGCACCGTCGAGGCCGCACACATCACCACCGCAGGCTCCCTGACCATCACCGGCGGCGTCGCGGGCAAAGAAAAAGGCTGGCTCGAGGTCGGCCAGGACCTCGCCGCTCGCTATCTCAACCGCGCAAGGGGACGCGTCGCCGGCCACGTCTGGGTCGCCCGCGAAATCGACCACACCCACATCGCCGTCGCCGGCGGCATCCAGGCCGCCGACGGCCGAATCGTCGGCGGACGCGTCACCCTCGGCGGCGACTCCACCATCGGCGAGCTGGGATCACCCCAGGGGCAGCACACCATCATCCACCTCGGCTTCAGCCCCAACCTCGAACGCCAGGCCGACCGCATCCTCGCCATCATGGCCCGGTTCCGCCGTCGGGCACGCCGGCGGAAAAAGGCCCTGCAGAAACTCCACCACGGCGGCGACGCCCACGCGCTGCGCATCGCCGCCCTGAAGCGGGAACTCGACATCCTCCGCCACCGGCGCGAGTGCTGGGCGGCCGCGCTTCAGCGCACGCGCGATCAGCTTGCACGCATCGCCACCGCCGTCCTGCGCGTCGAGCGCACGCTCCACCCCGGCGTGACCATCGTCACCCCACGCGCCCGGGCGACCGTCACCCGCCAGCACCCCGGGCCCCTGGTGCTCGGGCTCATGAGCGAACCGGCCGTCGGGATCAAGCGCAGCGGCCGAACCACCTATGAACGCCTCACGTCGATCTGATACGCGTTCGTGCGAATCCTGGCGCGCCGAGATGCTTCACGAGCCGACATCCGCCACCAGCCGCGCCCGCACCTCGCCGATCGGCACCGTCCGCCCCTTCCGCTCCAGAAACACCGTGATCCCCTCGTACCCCACCTCCTCCAGCAGATCCAGCGCCGCCTCCCACCCATGCCCGACCCGCCCCGGGTCGTGCGCGTCCGAGCCCAGCGTCACGTCAATGCCCCGCAACGCCATCTCCCGCAGCATCGCCGGCCCAGGCTTCATCTCGTCAAACGACTCCCGCCAACCCGACGTGTTCAGCTCCATCGCCGTCCCCGCCGCCGCGATCCGATCGAGCGCCCGACAAATGTCGTCCATCACCCGCTCGATCCGCCACTGATCGCCCGTCGTCGCCCGCACCAGGTCCGGGTGAGCCAGCGAATCGAACAGCCCCGTCTCCGCCGCCTGCGCCAGGTGCTCGAAGTACTGGCGCTGAAACGCCACCGCGTCGCCACGCCAGTACCGCTCGCGGTAGTAGTCCAGGTGCGGGTGCACCGACCCGAGCACGAAGTCGAACCCCGCCGAGCCCGCCTGCTCCGCCAGAAAGCCCTCGAGCTCCGGCAGATAGTCGCATTCCAGCCCCAGGCGAACGTCCACGCGACCGCGCCACGCCTGCCGCGCCCCCTCCACCATCGCCAGGTACGCCTCGAGCTGCTCGCCGTACATCCGGCTGCCCTGCGCCAGCCCGCCCGGCAGCGGGTTGTGATCCGTGACGATGATGCCCGCCAGCCCCCGCGACTCCGCCGCCGCGGCATACTCCACCACCT
>SKPT01000067.1 GCA_007119405.1 Phycisphaeraceae bacterium | reverse complement strand
GCGCGGTAGCCGGCCGCGTTGGCCATGGCGCTGAGCGCGTCGACCTTCTGCGCCCGCGTGATCCGCGGGATGCAGTCCATCGCGATGGCCGTGACGCGCCGCTCCGCCAAACGCTGAAGCAGGTCCCGGTTCTCCGCCGGCCAGAGGAAGCCAATGAGGCACGCCCCCTCGCGCAGCATGTCGGCTTCGTGCTTGCCCGTGACCGGGTGCGCCTGGGGCGGGCGAACCTTGAGCACGATGTCCGATTCGCTCCAGAGCCGCTGCACGTCGTCAACGAGCTGCGCCCCGACCTCGGCGTAGCCGGCGTCGCTGTGCTCGGCCGCGTCGCCGGCGCCGCGTTCGACCCACACCTCGAAGCCGGCCTGGCACAGCCGCTTGACCGTCTTGGGCGTGCCGGCGACCCGGCGTTCGGGCCCAAACACCTCTTTGGGGATGCCGATGCGCATGCGGACCCACTCCTGGGCCAGATTCGCAACAACCTACCCGCCAGGGCACGCGGCCGGCGGCGTGTTGCGCCATAAAATGGTCCGTTTATATTAATATAGGAATGGCGAGTTGGCAAGCCGCGTTGAGCCCGGCGCCGGTCAAGGCAGCGGCAGGCGACGCACGACGCATCAGACACCGCAGGTAGCCGCAAGCCGATCACCCACCCCTGACCCCTCCCTCACGGGAGGGGAATGATTCCCGGTGATTCCTGGCGCACCGCCGGCAGCGCCAGCGCGTCGATGAAGTGGGACTCGAAGGCGGGGTCCTGGTTAAGTTCGATGATGCGCAGGCGGTCGGCGACACGGGCCATCTCGTCGATCAGGCCGCGATCGAGCAGGGCGAGGTACGCCCCGGCCAGGGCCGTGTTGCCCACGACGCGGACCTGCTCGGACCGAAAGCCTGGCAGCAGGCCGACGGCGATGGCGTTGGCCACGTCGATGTGCATGCCGAAGCCGCCGGCGAGGTGCAGCGTGCGGATGTCGGTGGGCTCGAGGCCGGCGTGGCGCAGGAGTGTGAGGATGCCGGCGGCGATGGCGGCCTTGGCCTGGAGCAGGGCGGCGATGTCGCACTCGCTGACGACGATCGCCCGCTTGCCCTGGCCGCGTGCCACCTGGAAGCAGCGGCCGAGGTGCTCGTCGTGGATGAGGCGCTCGCCCGCGTGCTCGGGCATGAAGCGGCCGGCGGCGGTGAGCAGGTCGACGCGTCGGGCCTCGGCGAGCAGGTCGAGGTAGGCCGAGCCGCACAAGCCCGCGGGCTTGACCCGCGAGCCACCGACGACCTCGATGTCGACGTCGCGTGCGTGCTCGCCGAAACGGATGTGGCTGATGGCGCCGTCGCCGGCGCGCATGCCGCAGCTCAGGCGGGCGCCTTCGAAAGCAGGGCCCGCGGCTGTCGCGCATGCGAAGAGCTGGTCGCCGTGCTTGAGGATGATCTCGCCGTTGGTGCCTACGTCCACGAGCAGGCTGGTCTCGGCGGCGTAGAGCATGTTGGTGGCGACGACGCCCGCGGTGAGGTCGGCGCCGATGTAGGCCGCGGCGCCGGGGAGCAGGTGCAACTGCGGGGCGAGCTCGGGCGTGCCCTGGGCGACGGGCGACAGGTCGGCGGCGTCGAGCTGGCGATGTTCGAGAAAGGCCGGGGTGAACGGCAGCACGCCCATGGGCGTGGGGTCCACGCCCGCGAACAGGTGCAGCATCGTCGTGTTGCCCGCGATCGCGACGCAGGCGAGCTCCTCCGGCCGCCGCGCCGCGCCGCCGAGCAGCTCCACGAGCAGGGGCATGAAGGTGTGGGTGACGACCTGGCGCTGCAATTCGGCCAGTGACCCGGGCCGGGAACCGCACAACTCGATGCGGGTGAGCACGTCGTCGCCAAGGTGCATCTGGCGGTTGAACGCCGAGGCGCGGGCGAGGATCGCGCCGGTGGCGAGGTCCACGAGCAGGGCGGCGACGGTGGTGGTGCCGACGTCCACGGCAGCGCCGAGCGTGGCGGTGGCCGTGCGTGGGCCGAGCGGGTGATGACCGGTCGAGGCGGTGATGCGGAACTCGTCGACGACCTGTGGGCGGTAGGCCAGCAGCGAGCGGTCGGGCAGGCGCAGCCGCGTGGCGTTGTCGGCGGTGAGCATGTACTGGCACGCGGGAACGGTCACCGCCTGGCCGTTGGCGGTGATGAGCTCGCCGGTCTCGTGGTGGCGGAGCCTGCCGTGGTGCAGCTCGACGAGGCAGCCGTCGCACAAGCCGCGCTGCCCGCAACGGGTGTTCAGCGGCAGGTCGCCGGTGCGCAGCAGGTCGGTGAGGCGGCGCTGGCGCTGCCCGGGCGGGACGACGAGTGTGCGCCGGCCGAGGCGTGAGGCGATGTCGATGCTCGTCGCGTCATCGCGGGGCATGGGTGGCTCCGTGGGCAGAGCGGGGGCGCGCGGGGGCGGGCGCGGCACTGGCGGACAAGCCGCCAGTGGCACCCGGATCGGCGCCGGCGTCGTCGGGCGTGGCGGGGGTGGCGGGGGTGGCGGCGATGATGCGATCGTCGCCGGTCATGCGCAGGGACTGGCCGGGCTCGAGCACGAGGAATCGATCGTCGTCCCAGGGGCCGGTGAGCAGGTCGCGCAGCAGGGCGGGGTCGCCCGCT
>SKPT01000645.1 GCA_007119405.1 Phycisphaeraceae bacterium | reverse complement strand
TGGCCGAGGTACCGGTGATATTCGATGAGGTTCTCGAACGTCTGCTCGCGATCGACCAGGCCGAACACCCCGCGCCAGACGACCAGCGACCAGTTGTAGAAGGTCCCGAGCACGCGCGGGTTGTCCGGGTCGGGGTCGTCGACGTCAAGCGGCGGCAGCCCGCCCTCGATGGCGTAGACCCAGATGCGCGACGCGGCCGCGGGCTCGCCGTGGCGGTTGAAGTTGTTCACCATCGCCACCGGCCAGTTATCCGTCGGCCAGTAGAAGAACGTGTGGTATTGCATGGTGTTGGTCAGCGGGAACGGGTTGCCCGTGTACACGCCCGTCTCCAACGACCAGTCCTGGTTCATGCGCCCGTCGTAGCCCGACTCGTGCGTGAAGAAGCCGATCTGCCTCACCGCGTCGTCGGGGTATTCGAACACGATCAGGTGCGGCTGGTTGTGCCCGGCCGCACGCCAGCGATAGGCGAAGAACGCGTGGCGATGCGCCGCGGTGACGCGGTAGCGCCCCGCCTCGCCCTCGACGATGCGTGACGTGCCCTGATCCAGGATCGGGTGTGGCGTGGCCGGGTTCGTCGCGTCGATGAAATCGACCAGGCGCAGATTCAGATCCAGCCCGAGCTCGACCGGCAGTTCCGGCGCCTCGGCGACGATCGCGTCAATGACCTCGTCGGCAATCTCCACGGCCGGCTCCCGGGCCTGGGCGGTGGCGGCGATGAGCAACGCAACGGCAAGGGCGGACACGATACGCATGGCAGGGCCTCCTGTGCGGAAGATGCCGTAGATCCTACCCGCGATCACGGCCGCTTGGGAAAAGTCGTCGGCCACCACTCACGCCACCCGCGCCGGCGCCGCCTCGCCCACCGCCGCGCGCATCGGCCACTGCACCAGCGCCACGGACAGGAAGATCCCCAGCATCGCCGCGAGCTGCCCGGCCGTGACCGCCTCGCCGTCAAGCCAGCCCAGCGTCAGCGCCCCCAGCGGCACGAGATACGTCACCATGCCGGCGAACAGCGGCCCGCGCAGTTGGATCAGTCTGTAGAACATGTACATCGCCAGCCCCGAGCCCACCACGCCCAGCACCACCACCGCCGCCGCCGCGATCATCGCATCGGCACCCGCGGCCTGGCGCAGCGGCGCCGCGGCCGCGTTGGCCGGCAGCATGATCATCGCCCCCAGCCCCAGCGCCGCGGCGGTCAGCGCCATCGGCGGCACGTCGTGCAGCCGCTGCTTGATGAACGTGTTGCTGATCGCATACGCCAGCGGCACCGTCGCCGCCAGCAGCACGTGGCCGATCGACATCCCGCGCGCCTCACCCTCGTAGCCCAGCACCGCCAGGCACCCCAGCCCCAGCAGCACCCCCGCCAGCTCGCGGCGCCGCGGCCAGATGCCCAGCATCGGCACCGACACGATGATCGTGATCAACGGCACCAGCGCCACCATCATCCCGAAGTACGCGCTGTCCTGGTGCCGGCCGATCAGGTACGGCTGCATGATGTAGGGGTAGGCGAACCCCACCGCCGCGGGCACGCACAGCGCCGCGAACCGCGCCTTGCCGATCGGCCAGGCCCGCGACCGCCGCACCACCGCCCACAGCACCAGCAGCGTCGCCGCCCCCAGCGCCGCCCGCAGCGACCCGATCGCCACCGGGCTGAACGCCACGTACGCCTTTTTCATCAGAATGAAGCTGCCGCCCCAGATCAGGCAGACGATGAGAAACTGCACATACAGCATCGCGCCCGCCAGTATAGAGCCCGGGGCCGGGCACCGGAGATCCGCAGAAGGGCCATCCCACGGCTTGCCCCCGCGCCCCCACAACCTCTGCGGATCCCCGAACCCCGATTCCCGAACCCCGCGCCCTTACCCCAGCAGCGCCGCCTCGATGCTCAGGCCCGGCCCCAGCGCCAGCATCACCGTCGGCCGCGGCGCCTCGGCCCGACGCAGCTCGTCCAGGATGAACAGCACGCTCGCCGACGACATGTTCCCCCGCTCGCTCAGCACCCGCCGCGACGCCGCCGCACCGCCGGGGCCCAGCCCCAGGCAGCGCTGCACCGCATCGAGCACGCGCGGCCCGCCGGGGTGGATCGCCCACGAGCCGACCTCGCTCACGCCGAGCCCGTGCCGCCGCAGCATCGCCTCGACAACCCCCGGCAGGTGAGCCTCGATCAGCGCCGGCACCTCGGCACTGAGCGTCATCTCGAAGCCGTGGTCGCCGATGCGCCACCCCATCGCCTGCCGCGTCTGAGGCACGAGCGTCGAGCGGGTGTCCACCACGCGCCACGTCGAAGCCCGCCCCTCGCTGCCGGCGCGGAGCACCATCGCCCCGCTGCCATCACCGAACAGGGCATTGGCCACGATGTGATCGCGCTTGAACCCGTACTGCATGTGCAGCGAGCACAGCTCGGCCGTGCACAGCAGCACCGCGTCGCCCGGCCGCTGCCGCGCCAGCGCATCGGCGACGCGCAGCGCGTTGATCGCCGCGTGACAGCCCATGAACCCGATGTGCGTGCGCCCCACGTCACCGGGCAGGCCCAGCGATGCGATCAGCTCGATGTCGAGCCCGGGGCTGTCAAAGCCCGTGCATGAGGCGGTGACAAGCTGGCCCACC
>SKPT01000073.1 GCA_007119405.1 Phycisphaeraceae bacterium | reverse complement strand
CGGGGTTCAGCAGCACTAGCGGGCGGCCGTCGGCCGGGTCGAGCCCGGCGGCGGCGAGCAGCGCCGTGGCGGCGCGCTGCTCGCCGTCGCCGACCGCCAGGCGCATCGCCGGATCGATCTCACGGGCCCCGAGGTAGCGGGCCAGGCCCAGGTAGTACGCGCGCGTGGGCACCGGAATGTAGCTGTCCTCGCGGCGCGGGATCAGCGCGTCGGTCAGCAGCAGGCTCCGGCCGTCACGCCCGTACCCGACGCGGCGCGGGATCCCCGCCAGCCGCACCATCAACGCCGTCCGGAAGCTGTTGGGCAGCAGCACGGCCGTGTCGAAGCCGTGGCGGCGAAGGTTCCGGGCGTCGGTGAGAAGGCTGGCGCCCCGGCCGCGGGTCAGCCCCAGCACGGCGTCCAGGCCCGGCAGCCCCGCCAGAAGCTCGGTCAGGGGCTCGCGGACCAGGGCGGCGAGATGGGCGTGCGGGTACAGCCGGCGCAGCGTCCCGAGCGTGGGGGTGGCCATGACGCAGTCGCCCAGCCAGGTGGGCATCACGACGAGCAGCCGCTCGGGATCGGGCCAGTCCATGCGCATTATGGGTCAGTATAGCAGCCTCGCCGGGCCCTCTTTACGTTCCGCAAGGCCGGCACCGGCGGCCGGGCCGCTAGGATGGCGCCATGAGCCAGGGCGCGCACGCCGATGATGAGGACCGCGCCGCCGCCGAGGCCGCCGCCCGCATGGTCGAGCATGACCTGCGTCGGCGGGGGATCAACGACCCGCCGGTGCTCGAGGCCATGGCCCGCGTCCCGCGGCACCGCTTCGTGCCCGAAGTGCCCGTCGCCCAGGCCTACGCCGACAGCGCCCTGCCCACCGGCGAAGGACAGACGATCAGCCAGCCCTACATCGTGGCCCGGATGACGCAGTTGCTGTGCGTCGCCCCGGGCCTGCGCGTGCTGGAAGTCGGCGCCGGCAGCGGGTACCAGGCCGCGGTGCTCGCGGTGCTCGGCGCCGACGTGATCAGCGTCGAGCGCTCGCCCGCCCTGGCGCAGCGGGCCCGCGAGGCGCTGGCCGTCATTCTCCCCGGCCTCGAGCCGGTCGGCGCCGACCGGCTCGGCCGCGTCGAGATCGTCACCGGCGACGGCACACTGGGCCACGCCGACGCGGCACCCTACGACCGCATCCTCGTCACCGCCGGCGCCCCCGCGCTGCCCCCGGCGTACCGCCGGCAACTCGCCGACCCGGGCCTGATCGTCATCCCCATCGGCGACCGCCAGCAGCAGCAGTTGATCATCATCCAGCAGCGTCAGGGCCAGCTCGTCCGCTCGCGCGACACCGGCTGCCGGTTCGTGCCGCTCGTCGGCGAGGCGGGGTGGGACGAGCAATGAGCGAGGGCGGTTGATCGAGAACCAACCGAGTAGTCCGCCGAAGGCAACGTTCCAGACGCAGCCCCGGAGCGTTCCGGGCGCAGCCCCGAAGGCAACATTCCGGGCGCAGCCCCGGAGGGGCGGCCGGGTTGTAGCCACGGGTGGAGCGAAGCGAAACCCGTGGTTGCGGTCGGGCGCGCTGGAACCCGCCCCGGCAGGGGCGGAGGCAGGTGGCGAGCTCGCCCCCGCCCCTCCCGGACAGGCAGATTCGGCGGCCGCGCCATCCCCGGATTGCCCGGGACCACTTTGCAGGGGGTTCAGAAATGCGCGGCGAGCCGGTAAGATCGGGCCAGGAGACCCTTGTCATGGCCAATGCCCCGCACCGCAGTGTTTTCGATCGGATCTTCGACGTCATCATCCTCGGCACAGGCTACGCCGGCTACGCGGCCGCGATGGAGCTGGCCGAGCGCGGCCAGGAGGTGCTGCTCGTGGGCGCCGGCGGCGATCTGCTGCACGAAGCCGGCCGCAGCTTCGCCCCCGACGCCGGCTCGCTGGAGCATCCGCGCTGGCGGCAGTTGAGCCAGGCCATCGCCGACCGCGCCGGGATCGATGCGGAGGCGGCGGGTGCCGCCGGCGGCGGGGCGGTCGCTGAGCTCGTCGCGACCGAGCTGCTGCATCGCAGCCCGGTCAACGTGCTCTACTACGCCCGGCCGGTCGCCGTCGAGCGAGATGGCCGGAACGTGGCGGCGCTGGTGCTGGCGACCAAGGCCGGGCCGCGCCGCGTCGCCGGCCGACGATGGATCGACACCACCGACACGGCCGAGCTGCTGCGCCTGGCGGACCCCGCCACGGCCCTGCGCAACCCAACCTCCAGCCGCATCCATCTCTATCTGCAACATCACGATTGGGCCTCGCTCAACGTGCCCGCCGAGCTGGGCCTGGCGCCCACGGCCTGGCCGACCGAACGCTGCATGAGCGTGGAGGTGGCCCACGACGACCCGGACTGGCGCGAGCAGATCGTCACGGGCCTTGAGCGCCTCGCCGCCGCGCTGCCCGATGACGTCGCCAGCATCAGCATGACCCATTGCAGCGTCGAGCCCTGCCACGCCTGGGCCACCGACGACGCGCAGCGACAAGGCGGAGCATCGGCCGGGGCCGCGCCGTCGGCGACCAACGTCATCAACGCCGCGCCGCCGGCGATCAGCGGGCCCATCCGCACCTTCGCCGACCGCTTCGCCCTGGGCCTGCACGCAGCCGACGCCGCG
>SKPT01000400.1 GCA_007119405.1 Phycisphaeraceae bacterium | reverse complement strand
GGTCATGCAGCGAGAGAGGGCATAGCGCATCTGCTGCGATTCAGGGCTTTCCGTGGGGCCGGGGCCGAGAGCGTGCGTGCCGTCGATCGGCACCCAGCCTTGAATGCGCTTCAGGTCATTGAACATGCGCGAGCGATCAACATACAGGTCGCGGATCACGGGAAACTTGCTCATCGGCTCCAGTGTGATCGTACGGCCGTGCTTGAGCAGATCATCCACCAGCGCGGAGCAACCCTGTCGCACGTGGCCGTTGATCAGGAAAGTGCATGAGCCGCACACCTCCTCCAGGCAGTTCGCTTCCCAGACCGGCGGGCGGACGTGATCGCCTTCCACGGTCACCGGATGCGCGGCGATCTCCTGAAGCACTGAGGTGATATTCAGGCTCGGCCGATACGCCAACTCAAACGTGTTCCAGTAGGCAGGCTCGCCCGGCTCGTCCCGGCGCTTCATCCGAATATTGAAAACGTCCTGTTGGTTCTTGTGTTCGTCGCTCATGGCCATCTTCCCGTTCATAAGCCTTCGGCAATCTCCACCAGCGGGTGCGCCTTGCGGATGACGATGCGCTGTCGGCCGATCTCCACCAGGCCGTCGCTCTGCCAGCGATTGAGCACGCGGCTGACGGTGTAGAGCGTCGTGCCGGTCAGCTCGGCCAGGTCCTGCCGCGACAGTTGCATGTCCAGTGCGATGCCTTCGTCCGTCCGTCGGCCGGCCTGCCGAACCAGCCGCAGCAATGCCCGGGCGACGCGCTGCTCGACGCGCTCCGTGGCCAGTTCGACCGACCGCTGCTGCAACTCCTTGATCCGCTCGACCATTAGCCGCATCGCGTTGCGCATGATCTTCGGGTGACGATCCATCAGCCGCGTTATCGCCTGCGTGGACCAGTTCAGTACGCGCGTCTCCTGCACCGCCTCGGCATTGACCGGGTAGGTCATCCCTTCCAGCGCCGCCATGCCGCCGAGCATCTGCCCGCCCTGGATGAATCGCAACAGGACCGTGTGACCTTCGGGCGTGACCTCGGTGACGCGAATGCGACCGGCGAGGATGACGTAGAACGTCTCGGCTGTACCTTCCTGGCGAAAGAGCACCGCCCCCGTGGCGAACGTGCGCAGCCGGCCGGCTGCGAGCGCTTCGTTGAGTGCATCGCGTGCCAGCCCCTCGAAAAGCGCCACGCCCCTGAGCGTGTCAACATGTTCAGATTGGCGGGCAGGCGCTGGCATGGGAACCTCGGACTCACGATTCATTGCGGACGGTGCAGCGGGATGGACTTCGCAGCGGTGGCGGGTCGACGCGGCGCCGATCTCGACCCGCCGACCTGGGGCCGACGGACACTGCTCAGTGTAACGCCCATGAACAATAGTACCGCCGCCACGTTGCCGATCCCACCGGCGGTCCGCCAGTCGGGCCACACCGCCAGGTCGCCGATAACCCGTATCGCCAGCGTCAGGTGCAGCACTGCCAGGTGTGCGTAGAACAGCCGGGTGAAACGCATCCGGATGCCCAGCACGGCGGGGAAGATGATCGGCGCGTGGCCGAAGATCATCGCGAAGACGAAGCCCAGTAGCAGGCAATGCCAGATTGCATCGTAGACCAGCCCGCCCATGGGCGCGGTGAGGGTCCAGTGCTGGCCGACTCCGCCGGGTGTCAGGACGGCGTAGTAGCAGGCCAGCACACCGCCGACCGCGAGCCAGCCATATCCGCCCAGCAGGGCCGTGGCGGCGAAGCGTGGGATGCCGGGCTGCCGGATGGTCCGCCGGGCGACGTCGAAGACGATCAGCCACATCGCCAGCGCGATCAGCCCCAGGCCCATCACGAGCAGGCCCAGCCCCGGCCACAGCGGGCTTGCAAGTAGGCCACTGCCGTAGATTCCCGTGGCGATCACGAACGTCACAGCTTGCCCGGGCCGGGTGGGCATGAACCGGCTCAGTTCAAGCCGTTCGCCGACGATCGTGAGGATGAGAAAGGCCGACCACCACGGCACGAGATCGTACACGGCCCAGCCGAGAAGCCAGAAGCTGTTGCCCAGCAGCCACGCGGCCGCGCCTAGCGTCATAACAACGATAAAGGGCGTGCGCTGTCGGCGAAGGATGATGATGAAATCCGCCACGAGCACCACACTCGCCGCGGTAATCAGCAGTGCAGCAAGCTCGACCGGCCCGCCGACGAGGAGCGTCCATGCCCCCAGCCCTGCGAAGATGGGGCCGAGGAAGCACCACCTTTGCCCCAACGCCACGGCACGCTCCAGTGTGATGAGCGCCCCGAGGAAACCGCCGATCATCAGCGCCCCATGATGCGGCACGCTGTCGGGCAGCCATGCCGGCAGCGGCGAACCCAGGCGGAGCAAGCCGCCCCACAGCCCGGCCAGCAGCACGCTCATGCCAAGCGCCACAAGCAGGAATCGCACCAGTGCCGGCACGTCAGCCATCCTTTCCAGTTGCACCGCGCGGCATGATCGCGTTATCGCCAGGTGCCGCGCTTCAGGTGCGCAAACACTTCTTCATGATCCGCCTCGCTCGGCGGCGGCGACACGGTGACCAGGGCAAGCGTCCGCTCATCGGCGCGAATGCCACGAGCCTCGCCCGCTTCCGCGAGCATCACCGCACCCGGCCCGGCATC
>SKPT01000057.1 GCA_007119405.1 Phycisphaeraceae bacterium | reverse complement strand
TATAGGCCAGCAACTCGTGCCGCGACCACTGCGGATGCACGATCAGCGCCAGCGCGATGGCCGCCAGCGCCAGCAGCAGCGCCAGGCCGGCCCAGAGGCGCAGCGTCGGCCACCAGGCGTGCCACGGCACGGCCGCGGGATCGAAATCCCCCGACCCGGAGAAAAACTCATCGAGCACCGCCGGCTCGGCCCGGCCGCCGGTCACCAGCAACCCTTGCCCGTGCGGCGTCGACACCAGCACGTCCGACCAGATCGTCGTCAGCGCGGCCCGCGCGGCGTGACGGCGCCAATGCTCGGCCTCACGACGCAAGCGATCGGCCTCCCCGCCGGACGTCGCCGCCTCGGCCCGATCAGACGCCCGCCGTGCGAGCTCCAGCGGCGCCCGCGCCGGCTCCGGCAGCGATCGCTCCGCCACCAGACGATCCACGAGTTCGCCCGCCTCGATCAGCTCCGCGTTGAGCCGGGCCAGCAGCGCCTCGCGCTGCGAAGGGCTCAACGACTCGGCGTCGGCTTCGACCAGCTCCCGCGCCCGATCACCGATTTCACTGGCGACGATCCGCTTCGCCGGATCGGCGTCGGCGCCGGGCTGGCGGCGCGCGCGCTGAGCCAGCGCCTGCCAGTCGGTGACGTGCCCCGGCGCCAGGCGCGGCTCGCCGCCGGGCAGGTAGGCCATGATCTCGCTGCCGCGCCACGCCGGCTCGACGCCCAGCCAGTGGGCCGGCATGGCGGTGACGGTGCCCAAGCCGCGGTAGAACCCCGAGCCCGGCCAGGCGCACGCCGCCAGTGCGATCGCCACGACCACCGCCAGTTCGCCGCCGCTCAACGGCCAGTGCCCGCGCAGGCACCCCAGCAGCGGGTTGACCACCAGCAGCAGCGCCATCGCCGTGCCGAACACCGCCACCGGCAGGTGGTTGCCGATGAGCATCGTCTGGTAGATGACGAAGTCGTTGAAGTAGGTGACCGCCGAGATCGCCAGGCCCAGCAGCAGACCGAGAACCACCGCGCGAACGCTCATGCAACGCCTGCCTTGACGAGCCGGGGCTCACGGCCCGGCCGGCCACACGCCGGGGGCTCAGGCCGCCGTGATGGCCTGAACCGACTCACGCTGGATCAGGCTGTTCTTGACGACCGAGCGGGTCGGCGAGCTCTGCTTTTCGTGAATCTGCTCGATGACCAGCCTGACCGTCTCGCGGGCCAGCTCATCCAGCGGCTGCGCCAGCGACGTCAGCGGCGGATGCACGAACTGCGAGACGCGCTCGTTCTCCAAGCCCACCACCGACAGGCCCTGGGGCACGCGGATGTCGAAGATCGCGGTGAGGATGTACATCGCCTCGATCGTCAGGTCCTCGCCCGCCAGGAAAAGGGCCGTGCGATCCTCGTCCAGCACGCGACGCAACGCGCCATACACCGGCTGATGCTGCGTGTAGGCCACCCGCAGCGAATCGGGGTCAAGCCCAAGCTGCGCCATGGCGTCGCGCATGCCGGCGATGCGCTGACCGGCACCCCAGTCCTGCTCCTCGGCCAGCATGGCCAGCTTGCGATGCCCGGTGTTCAGCAGCAACTCGGCGACCAGGCGGCCCCCCTGGTAATGGTCCGAGGCGGCGACAGAGAACCCCTCCAGGTCCATCCGGTTGATCACGACGATCGGAACCCGCTCCAGACTGCGCAGGCGGGTGATGGTGCTCTGGTCCCAGCTCAGCGCCAGCACGCCGTCGATGAACCGCGAGCCCAGCCGGTCGACGTTGTCCTCCGTGTAGATCTCCACCGCCACGTCGTAGCGGGCCAGCTCGCTGATCAGGTGCGTCATCATCGACGAGACGAACCCGCCGTAGGTCGCGTAGCGCAGCCGGTCCATCACGATGGCGACGGTGTTCTGCCGCACCGCGGCGCGGGGGCGGAACCCGACCTCGCGAGCGGCGGCGAGCACGCGGCGGCGGGTCTCGGCGCTGATCCGGCCGCGCTGGTTCAGCACGCGGCTGATCGTGCTGGTCGAGAAACCCGTGCGCTGGGCCAGGTCGTAGACGGAGTTGACCTTGTCGGCGGCTTTGCTCATGAATCGGGTCTGATCCGCGGGCCCGGCGCCCGCCGGTTGGCAACAACATCGAGCAACACTTGCCTATATATAACCGCCAGTTGCCGCAAGGTCAACAAGTCTCCGGTGCCGACGGACGAACCGGCCGCCGCTCCAGCCTCACCAGCTTGCCTCACTCCCCCAGCCGAGCATCGGCTTGCATGATTAGGGAAACTATTGCTCCATTGACTTCGGCGCTCTATATTGGCGTTGCATCCATGTCACCTGCCACGGAGCCCGTGCCATGCTCCCCAGTCTGCGCCGCGCCCTGGTCCTGCTCGCCGCCCTGATCATCGGCGTCACCCCCGCCACCGCCGCCGCCGGGACATTACTTCCGGACGATTCACGCCTGCTCAACCCCGGCCCGGGCGAGCAGGTCGTGCTCCTGGCGCCGCTGACCGGGGCCGAGCACGTGCACACCGGGGCCTGGCGCATGGGGCGAGCGAGCGCCCGGCCCACGCGCGAGCCGAGCCCCCGGCTGGGCGCCACGGCCCTGCACTGCGCGGGCATCGCCGAGGCCGGTGGCGCCAAGGGCGACTTCCG
>SKPT01000117.1 GCA_007119405.1 Phycisphaeraceae bacterium | reverse complement strand
CGCGTTGACCGTGGATCCTCGTCACGACTGGTGGGTTTCGCCGCGCTCTACCCACCCTACAGCGAGCACCACCATGCCCACCCGCATCGCCTTCCTCGGATTCCGCCACAGCCACATCCTTGAGCTGTACCACGCCGCCCAGCAGCGCGACGACCTCGCGCTCGTCGCCGCGTGCGAAGAGCATGAGCCCACGCGCAAGCAGCTCGCCGAGGAGCGCAAGATCCAATTCACCCACGAGCGGGCGCAGGACGTGCTGGACCACGTCGACTGCGACGCCATCGCCATCGGCGACTACTACGCCCGGCGCGGCGAGCTGGCGATCGCGGCGCTTCAGCGCGGCCGGCACGTCATCCTCGACAAGCCCATCTGCACCTCCCCGGCCGAGCTCGACCGCATCGAGCAGCTCGCCAACGAGAAGGGCCTGGCCGTGGGATGCCAGCTCGGCCTGTACGATGGCTCAGCGGCGATCGCCGCGCGCCAGCTCATCGCCGACGGCGCCATCGGCGAGGTGCAGACGGTCACCTTCCTCGGCCAGCACCCGCTGCTCTGGGGCACGCGGCCGGCGTGGTACTTCGAGCCGGGCAAGCATGGCGGGACGATCAACGACATCGCCATCCACGCCATCGACGCGATCCCGTGCATCACCGGCCGCGCCATCGCGAATGTCACGGCCGCCCGCGCGTGGAACAGCACGCTGGCCGCGGCGCCGCACTTCCAGGTCGGCGCCCAGCTCATGCTCGAGCTGGACAACGGCGGCGGCGTGCTGGGCGACGTGTCCTACTTTGCGCCGGACAAGGCGGGCTACGGCATCGACCAGTACTGGCGCTTGACGATCCACGGCAGCGGGGGGCTGCTGGAGATGAACCCGGTGCGCAACGCGCTGGTGGTCGTCGGCCACGCGGACGACGGGCCGAGGCCCATAAACCCGGCGCCAGGCAGGAACATGGGTTATCTGGATGACTTTATCCGGCAAGTGGAAGGCCAATCGGTGCCCGCGACCGGCTTGAGCACCGCGCGGCTGCTCGCCTCGACGCGCTGGGCACTGACGGCCCAGCGGGTCGCCGACCAGGCGTGGACGCCGGCGGCGGCGCCCGGAAGCGCGTAAGTACCGCTGACAAAGGATTCTCGACGATCATTGCCACCGTCACGCACGGACCGCCCCAGCGCGTGGCGCCTCGGCCGGCGACTGGCGCTTTAGGCCGTTTTGTGTTAATAGACGCGGCTCGCTATCTTGCATGTTCTCACCGCCGGACGCCGGCGCAACATCACCCCAAACCACAAGGATTGAGGTTCAAACCGTCATGCTCGACCAACTCGCCTACCTCGTCCCCATCATGGGCATCATCGGACTCGCCGCGGCCGCGGGCATTTATGGCTGGGTGCTCAAGCATGACGGGGGCACGGGCCGGGTGGCCGAGATCGCCGACACCATCCACCGCGCCGCGATGGCCTTCATGACCCGCGAGATGAAGGTCATGGCCGTCTTCACCGTGATCATCGGCCTGGTGGTGGGCTTCTCGCCGCTGGGCTGGAACACCGCCCTGGCCTTCTTCGTCGGGGCGCTGTGCTCGGCGGCGGCCGGCTTCATCGGCATGTACACCGCCACCAAGGCCAACGTCCGCACCGCCATCGCCGCCAACAAGCTCGGCGCCGGCCCGGCGCTGTCGGTGGCGTTCTTCGGCGGCTCGGTCATGGGCCTGACCGTCGCCTCCATGGGCCTGCTGGGCATCGGCGTCCTGTTCCTCTACCTCATCGGCACCGGCGAGCGCGCCCTGGCCACCGCCGACGAAGGCGCCCACGCCATCGAGGGCTTCGCCATGGGGGCCTCCATCGTCGCCCTGTTCTACCGCGTCGGCGGCGGCATCTTCACCAAGGCCGCCGACGTCGGCGCCGACCTCGTCGGCAAGGTCGAGGCCGGCATCCCCGAGGACGACCCGCGCAACCCGGGCGTGATCGCCGACAACGTCGGCGACAACGTCGGCGACGTCGCAGGCATGGGCTCGGACCTGTTCGAGAGCTACTGCGGCTCGCAGATCGCCACGATCATCCTCGCCGCGACCATGGGCGGGGCGGCGGCGGCGAACCTGATGCTCGACCCCGAGGCCGTCGGCGGCACGCAGGCCATGGCCAACCTCATGCTCCTGCCGCTGGTGCTCACCAGCGTCGGGCTCGTCTGCTCGCTGCTGGGCATCGGCCTGGTCAAGGCCGTCTCCTCCATGGACCCGGCCAGGGCCCTGCGCGTCGGCACCCTCGGCGCCGCCATCCTCTTCATGGTCGCCGCCTACTTCATCGTCATGGCCCTGGGCATCAGCCCCGGCGTCTGGGCCGCCATCTTCGTCGGCACCGTCGGCGGCGTGATCATCGGCTTCATCACCGAGTACTACACCGGCGGGGCGCCGATCCGCATGATCGCCCGCTCCTCGCGCACCGGCGTCGCCACCGTCATCATCAACGGCCTGGCGGTCGGGCTCCAATCCGTCGTCGTCCCCATCATCACCATCGCCGCCATCATCCTCGTCTCCTACTTCTTCGCCCAGGAGTACGGCATCGGCATCGCCGCCGTCGGCCTGCTGGCGACCATCGGCATCACCATGGCCATCGACGCCTACGGCCCGGTCGCGGACAACGCCGGCGGCATCGCCGAGATGACCGGCATGGGCCCGGAGACGCGAAAGATCACCGACGGCCTGGACGCCGTGGGCAACACCACCGCCGCCATCGGCAAGGGCTTCGCCATCTGCGCCGCCGGCCTGGCCGCGCTGACCATGACCAAGGCCTTCATCAACGTCCTCGACGAGCGGTTCCCCGGCTTCCTCGCCGACATCAGCCTCGGCCAGCCCATGGTCCTCGCCGGGGCGTTCCTGGGCATCCTCTGCGCCTTCCTCAACGGCGCCATCACCATGCGGGCTGTCGGCGGCGCCGCCTTCGAGATGATCGAGGAGATCCGCCGGCAGTTCCGCGACATCCCCGGCCTGCTCGAGGGCAAGGCCGACCCCGACGCCGAGCGCTGCGTCCAGATCGCCGCCGACGGCGCGATGAAGCGCCTCATCTGGCCCTCCCTGCTCGCCGTGGGCATGCCCCTGGGCGTCGGCTTCATCCTCGGCGCCCAGGCCCTGGCGGGCATGCTCGTCGGCGCCCTGCTCGGCTGCGTCGCCCTCGCCCTGCTCATGGCCAACGCCGGCGGGGCGTGGGACAACGCCAAGAAGTACGTCGAAGAAGGCCACGAGGGCGGCAAGGGCTCCGAGGCTCACAGCGCGACCGTCGTCGGCGACACCGTCGGCGACCCGCTCAAGGACACCTCCGGGCCTTCAATGAACATCCTCATCAACGTCATGGCCATCTGGAGCGTCGTCATCGCCCCGCTGCTCAGCCCCCTGCCCTTCTGGGAGGACCAGCCCGAGCCCGACGACGCCGCCGCGACGCGCATCGAGCAGGTCGAGCAGGCCAGGCTCGACGACGCGACGCCCGGCACGCTGCTGATCGTCGAGGATGAGGGCGACGCGTAAAGCCGCGGCGTAGTAGCCCTCGCGCCGCGGCGCTGATGTAGGGTGGGTAGAGCGAAGCGAAACCCACCAGTCTTGCCGAGGATTCACGACGCTCGTGGTGGGTTTCGCTTCGCTCTACCCACCCTGCAACAAGCGTCCACGGCGTCAGCCCGGGATCGGTCACCGTTTTTTGACCTTTGAGTGGTTGGCTTCACCACTGGTTGGCGTCGCTCAGGGTGCCACGGCTTGACCGCGAAGCGGCGAGCCGTGCGAGCGTCGGCAAACGCACGGCTCGCCGCTTCGGGAAAAGCCATGGCACCGGCGCGGGCGAGGTTGAATCAACCATTCAAACGTCATCAAACGCTCGCCTCGCGCACGTCGTACCCGGCCTCGTCCAGCGCCGCATACAGCCGCCGCGCGTGCTCGTGGTCAGACGTCTCGGCGATGCACGCGACGCGGACGGTTGACACGTCAGGCCCGGAGAACGCCCGGTCGTGGACAATGTGCTTGATGCTCGCCCCCTGCTCGGCGACAACGTGGGCGAAGCGCTCCAGCCCGCCGGGCCGGTCGCTGATCGTCGCGGTGAAGCGGCAGAGTCGGCCATCGACGACCATGCCGTGCTCGATGACGCGCCCGAGCAGCGCCGGGTCGATGTTGCCCCCGCACAGGGCAAGCACGACGTGGCGCCCGCCCAGCTCGGGCAGTTTGCCGGCCAGCAGCGCCGCCAGAGCTGACGCGGCCGCGCCTTCCACGACGCTCTTTTCCATCTCCAGCAACCGCAGGATGGCCAGCGCGAGCTGGTTTTCCTCCACGGTGACGGTGCGGTTGACATGCTGCTGCGCGATCTCGAACGCCAGCTCACCGACCTTCCCCACCGCCAGGCCGTCCGCCAGCGTCGGGCGTACGTCGATGCGCACGGGCTTGCCGGCGGCGACCGCGGCCGCGTAGTTGGCGGCGTTGGCGGCCTCGACGCCGATGACCTCGACGTCCGGGCGCAGGTGCTTGATCGCCAGTGACGCGCCGGCGATGAGCCCGCCGCCGCCGATGGGGATGATAATCGCCTCGACGTCAGGTACCTGCTCGAGCACTTCCAGCGCGAGCGTGCCCTGCCCGGCGATGATGGCCGGGTCGTCGAAGCCGTGGATGTACGTCAGCCCGTCGCGATCGCGCCGCTGAAGCGCATGGGCCCGCGCCGCATCGAAATCGTCGCCGTGCAGCACGACGTGGGCGCCGTAGCGCCGGCAGGTGGCGACCTTGATCAGCGGCGAGAATCGCGGCATGACGACGGTCACGGCGATGCCCAGACGCCGGCCGTGGCACGCCAGGGCCAGGGCATGGTTGCCCGCGGAGGCGGCGATCACACCACGGGCGCGCTGCGCCTTATCGAGCTGCATCAGCGCGTTGGCCCCGCCGCGCTCCTTGAAGCTGCCCGTCTGCTGGAGGTAGTCGAGCTTGCAGTAGATGCGGCAGCCGGTCAGCTCCGACAGCGCGTCGGAGCGCGGGCAGGGTGTGACGTCCACCACCGCGGCGATGCGGTCGCGGGCGGCGGCGATGTCGTCGTAGGTGACGGACATGAGCAAACCATAGCATCATGCCGCTTGCCGCTTCGCGAAGCCTCAAGCAGCACGAAACCTCACGCCGTCACGCTCGGCACCGCCGGCACGTCGTAGGGCCTGCCGTCGTTGCGGCTGGCGTTGGCGGCCTCGATCATGGCGACGACGGCCAGGCTCTGCTCGGCGGGGATGTCGCTCTGGCCGTTGGGCAGTGTGCGCAGGATCGCCTCGAGCATCACGGCGTACGCCGGCCGCGCCGGCTGGCTCATGTCGATGTAGTCGGGCCCGGTGGCGCGATGGATCGCCCCGCCGAACTGGTGATGCACGCCGCGCAGGCCGTGGATCGTCGCCACCCGCCCGTCGTCCCAGGTGAAGGTGACCACGTCGTGGTTCTCGTTGGCCAGGTCCCGGGCCGTCGCGGCCGGCCCCCCCATCGCCGCGACCGCCAGCTCGACGCTGTGGCAGCCGTACCAGAACAGCCCGCCCTGCGTCGGCTCGATCGCCATCGGGCCGAACAGATCAATGGCGTGGATCGGCTCGTCGGCGTGCGCCGCCAGGGCCTTGGCGAACGGCTCGCTGTAGCGCACCGCCGAGCAGCTCATCACCGCGATGCCCGCCGCGCTGGCCGTCTCGAAAATCTGCCGCGCGTGATCGAAGCGCGTCGCCAGCGGCTTGTCGATGAACACCGGCTTGCCGGCCGGCGCGACCTGCTTGAAGAAATCCAAGTGCTGGCGGCCGTCCACCGCCGTGATGATCACCAGGTCGCTGGCCTCGGCCACCGCGGCGGGCGAATCGAGCATCTCCACGCCGTACTCGTCGCGGATCTGGGCGGTGTACTTCTTAACGCGCTCGTAGCTCTTGTCAAAGTCGTCCGCCCCGCCCGGGAAGCCGTACGTCACCCGCGCCCCGGGCACGTGATGCTCGTTGGACTCGTCGTTGAGGATCCTGGTGAAGGCGGGCACATGCGAGGTGTCCAGGCCGATCAGGCCGACTTTCAGGGGTGTGCTGGGCATGATGCTTTCTCGATGCGGGGGGTGGGATAAGCCACGAATGAACACGAATGAGCACGAACAGGTCGGATTCGATTAACCGCGAAGGAGCGAAGGTGGCGAAGGACGCGAAGGAGAGCCGATCAGATTGGAGCACCTGGCATAACGGATTTACCCGACCAATATCAGACGCTCCTCATCTGCTCCATCTGCTTCATCTTCGCCCCTTCGCTTACTTCGCCCCTTCGCGGTTTCTCGATTTCACCGGTTGCCGTCCGTGTGCATCCGTGTGCCTCCGTGGTTTCACTGCACCGACTCGCCGACGAGCTGGTGCGTCAGTTCACGGATGGCGGCGTCGGGCCCGGTGAGCACGTGGGTGACGCTCGTGCCGCTGCGCAGCGACGGGCCTTCGCCGACGACGATGGCCGGCTCGTGATGCTCCATCTCGCCGAAGCCGCCGTACGTCCCGTCGTCGCTGTAGGCCTGCAGCGTGTCGCCGCCGACCAGCGCGTCGCTGTCGCGGGGCAGGTCGACGTAGACCTCGCCCGGCTGAGGCAGGAACCAGCGGGCGATGAGCGTGGCCGCGCCATCTTCAAGCGGACGATAGTAGCCCATGCGCCCGGCGGTCTGGTCCGCGCGCAGCCCCACCTTCACCCGCCCGGGCCCGCCGACGAAAAAGCGCACGGCCCGATCGTCGACCCGCAGGTTGTCCGGCCCGGGCTCGTCGAAGTACACCCGCGGCCGCCCGGCCGGGCCCGTGGTCGGACAGACCAGCGTCCCGCCGGGCGGGATCTGCAACAGTTGCCACGCCCCGGCGACCGCCTGCTCGTCGCCCTGGACCAGCGACAGGTCGTGCCGCACGGCGAAGCTCACATGGCTCACACCCGCGGGCAGGTCCGTCGGCGGGCCGAGCTCGAGCACCTCCCGCGAGACGTTGAGCGTGATCTTCTTGCCGCTGCGATGGTCGCGCAGGGCCATCGTCGCCGCCCAGACGAGCCGGCCGTCCTCCTGCTCGATGACGCCCCACTCCCCCGGATCCATCGCCACGGGCAGTTCAGCCGTGGAGATCGGGTCGACGCGGGCGGCGGCAAGATCCTTCCAGATGAACCCGACCTCGGGGGCGACCCAGAAGCGGTCACCACCGAACGGACCGCCCTTGGCCAGCAGCGGCGCGGCGGTCTCAGCGCCGGCCAGGGCCGGGTCATGCCAGAAGAGGTTGTCGGCCACCCCCGGCAGCTCGCATGCCAGCACGCGGGCCGCATGGTCGCACAGCAGCAGCCGCCCGTCGCCGATCTGCCAGGCGTGCGTGGCGTGCTCGCAAGCCTCGACGGCCTGCTGAAGCTGATCGAACCATTGGCTCATGCCCTGCCCCTTCGTGCGTCGGACCTGCCGACCACGTTAGAGCAGATGCCCGCCGGGCACAAGCCGGGAGTGCAGCTCAGACTTGGAGCAGACGAGCGACGCGGTAAGGTGGGTGCCACTGGCGGCTTGGCCACCAGTGCCTCGGCGCCGCCTGCGGCGTGGCCGGTCGAAATCGTGTGGCAAAAAGAGGTCTGCAAGGTAGATGGGCTTCGGTGCGCCTGGGCACTGGCGGCCAAGCCGCCAGTGGCACCCGGAGTGTCGTTGCGCCAAGCCGGGCCGATCAGCGCCGCTCGTCGAATCGGTCCTCGAACCCGCGCTGCGGATCCCGCTGCCGCGGCTCGAACCGGCGCTGGCCGGGCGCGAAGTCGAATCGGTCGCGCGGCGCCGGCTCGAGTCGCCGCGACG
Organism: Phycisphaeraceae bacterium; assembly: GCA_007119405.1. The sequence continues at coordinate 2,322 of SKPT01000117.1, read as the reverse complement.
GCGGAGGAAAGTCAAACTGTTGTGCCGGCTCACGGAACCGCGTCGGCGGAGGGAAGTCGAATGGCTGCGTCGGCTCGCGGAACCGCGTCGGCGGGGGCATGCCCCGATCAAATCGATCGAAGCCCGGCTGCCGGAACCGCTCGACCCCCTGAGGATCGACGCGGTCGAACCGATCAACGCCCGGCCGATCGAACCGCTGCATGCCCCGATCGAAGCGGTCCAGGCTCGGCTGCCGCAGGCCATCGGTCCCCGGCTGGCCGAGGCGGTCCGGCGCCCGCTCCATGCCTTGGGGCTCGGCCGGCCCCGGCTCAGCCGGCTGCACATCCTGCTGGGCCAGCCGGTGGCTCAGCGTCCGATCCGCGATGTGAAGCTGCCCCGCAGCCGGCGCCGTGACGACGGCCATGCCCAGCAGCACCGCAGCGGTAATGGTCATCCGCATGTCACACCTCACTTTGCCGGGTCCGCCCGCCCCGCGCATAATCCTAGCCCCGGGCCAACAGGAGGTTCCTCGGTAACCGGTTCGCCGTCGTCCTCGGGGCCACGCGCGGTGGAGACGCCTGACCATGCACCGCTACCCATTGCAGTTTCACCCGATCTACAAGCAGAAGGTCTGGGGCGGCCGCTCGCTTGAGCGGCTGTTCGGCCGAAAGCTGCCCGGCGACAGCAGCACGCTCATCGGCGAGTCGTGGGAGCTGGCCGACCTGTCGCAGACATCCGCCTCGGGCGGCGGCGGCGGGGCCGAGCGCTCCGTCATCGCCAACGGTCCGCTGGCCGGCACCGCCTTCCACCAGATCATGGGCGACCTGCTCGGCGAGCTGCCCACCACCGACCAGGGCAACTTCCCCCTGCTGGTCAAGTTCCTCGACGCCCGGCAGCACCTGTCCGTGCAGGTTCACCCCAGCCCGGCCTACGCGGCCGCCCACCCCGACGCCCACCTCAAGAGCGAGGCCTGGTACGTCGTCGACGCCGAGCCGGGGGCGGTCATCTACAAGGGCGTGCACGAGTCGGTCACCGCGGAGACGTTCCGCGCCGCGCTCCAGGCCAACACGGACGAGGCGGTGCGGCCGCTGCTTGTCGAGGTGCCCGTGCAGCCGGGCGACTGCCACTACCTGCCTTCGGGCACGTGTCACGCGCTCGGAGCCGGCGTTGTCGTCGCCGAGGTGCAGACGCCCAGCGACACGACGTTCCGCGTCTACGACTGGGGCCGGGTGGGCCGCGAGCTGCACATCGACCAGGCCCTGGCGTCGATGAGCTTCGGCCGACCGGACGTGTCGCGCTACGAGCGGCGCGTCACGACGCCCGGCCGGGGCACCACGCGCACGCAACTGGTCACCTGCGAGCATTTCAACATCGACCGCCTCCAGGCCCAGCCGGGCTACGACCAGGCCCTGCCCATGGATGAGCCGGCGATCTGGATGACGCTCGCCGGGCGGGCGACGCTGAGCTGCCGCGACATGCCCGAGACGCGGCTGACGCCGGGCACGACGACGTACCTTCCCCCGGCGATGCCCGAGGCGCACCTGCACGTCGCCGACGAGGGGATGACGTGGCTGGAGGTGACCTTTCCGCAGGCGCGATCGCAGCGATTGGCGTGAACGACAGATGCACGGCTTGACCTTCGGGTCAAGCCGTGGCACCCAACGCCCACGTTTGACGGATGACCCGTACTACGCAACGCCGTGAACCTTTCCCTGGCGGCGTCGCTGCCGCCGCCATCGGTCGGCTTCCCAGCCATGCAGGGGGCAATCTCGCAATTGTTCCTGCCCTACACGCCTCGCCGCCTCCGGCAGCGGTGGCGGCTCTAGGCTCTGACGGAAGTCGGGTGCCACGGCTTGACCCGAAGGGCAAGCCGTGCCCGGCGACACCCGTCCCCAAAAGGAGCACCTCCGATGAACCGCAAGCTCACGCATCTGATCGCGGCGGGCGGCTTCGCCCTGGCGTGCGCCCCGGCGGCCTGGGCCCAGCAGCAGGCGCAGCCGACCAACGAACAGGAGCCCGAACCCGACGAGCCCATGCCCTTCGTCGCGCCGGACGAAACGCAGCAGGCATTCGCCGAGCATTATGACCAGGCAATGCAGACGGTCGCCGGGCAGATCGTCAACGCCGAGGCGTACCTGATCTTCGGCCGCGAGGTCGCCACGGACCCGCAGGACGCGCGGGCGCGGCTGGACCGCGGCCGGCCGCTGGCGGTGGTCGGCGAGGAGGGTGAGGCGTACCTGATCCTGTGGCAGCGTGACGCCGAGGTGCTGCCGTTCGTCGGGCCCGAGCCCCGCCGCGAGCTGGTGCGTCGCGCCCGGCCGGCGTCGGCGGTCCGGGAGCGGG
>SKPT01000606.1 GCA_007119405.1 Phycisphaeraceae bacterium | reverse complement strand
GGGGGGCGCGGGGGCGGGGGCTGAGCGTCGAGGAGCTGCGGCCGATCCTGACGAAGGGGCTGGGCAGCGTGACGATCACGGACCGGGGGGAGGCGGGGAACAACGGCGACGAGGGCGAGGGGCTGGGCGATGGAAACGCGTTGGGCCCGCGGAGCTAGGGGAGTTCCGAATTCAGAATGCAGAATGCAGAATGCAGAATGCAGAATGCAGAATGTGGGATGGGGGAGCTGGTGACTGAGGCGTGATGTCGATTACGTGGGAGCAGATTCAGAGCTGGTTGATTGTCACGGTGATCGCCGTGCTGGTGTGGCTGTATGCCGAAGGCCAGGCGGTGACGGAGCAGCCGAAGCAGGTGGAGGTGGAGTTTGTGGCGCCGGGGAGCTGGGATCTGCGGATTGAGCCGGGGTCGGTGTCGGTGACGGCGACGTTCAGCGCGTCGGCGAGCCAGATGCGTCAGGTGGAGTCGTTGCTGCGTGCGGGGCCGATGCGTGTGGAGGTTCGGCCGCCGGAGGCGGAGGCGGTGTATGACGAGACGATGCGGCTGCGGGACATATTGATGGGCACGGAGCTGGGTCAGTTGGGAGTGAACATTGTGGAGGTGACGCCGGCGACGGCGCGGGTGACGGTGGAGCCGCTGGTCACGCGTGAGGCGGAGGTGCGTGTGGAGGTGGAGCCGGGCTTTCACGTGCAGCGGCCGCGGGTCGAGCCGCGGACGGTGGAGCTGACGGTGCCGGCGGCGCTGGCGGACCTGGCGCAGCGTGAGCCGGTGCGTGCGCCGTTGACGGAGCTGGGGACGTTCGCGGTGGACGAGGAGCAGACGGTGCAGGTGATGCTGGAGCTGCCGCAGGCGCTGCGGGCGCGTCGCTGGGTGCGGATGCAGCCGCAGACGGCTACGGTGACGTTCACGATCACGCGACAGACGGAGACGCTGACGCTGACGAGCGTGCCGGTGGAGATTTCGATGTCGCCGGTGATGTTGCGGCAATATGACGTGGACGTGGCGGACGAGGACCGGGTGCTGCACGACGTGGTGGTGACGGGGCCGACGGACGTGATCGAGCAGGTGCGCAGCGGTGAGCGCGTGGTGCGTGCGGTGGCGCGGCCGACGGTGGACGAGCTGGAGGCGGAGGTGGATTCGCTGGCGGTGGAGCTGGACGTGCCGGCGGGTGTGACGGTGGAGTCGACGGTGGGGCGCGTGCCGGTGGAGATCAGGCGGCGGGATTGAGAACGTGTGGAACCTCTGCGCTCCCGGCGGCCTCTGCGCGACCGGAGCGATTATCCTTTGCCTCATGGATCTCGCCGGCCGGCGTGTCGTGGTGATGGGCCTGGGCCGCTTCGGCGGCGGGGTGGGCGTGACGCGCTACCTGGCGCGGCAGGGGGCCAGGGTGGTCGTGACCGATCGCCTCGGCGAAGGCGAGCTGCGTGACAGCCTGGGAAAAATCGCCGATCTGAAGAACGTGACCTACCGCCTCGCCGGGCACGCCGAGCGCGACTTTCGCGAGGCCGAGCTTGTCGTGGCCAACCCGGCCGTGCCGCCGGACAACGAATACCTCGCCGCCGCCCGCGCCGCGTCCGTGCCGGTCACCAGCGAGATCCGCCTGCTCACCCAGCGCCTGCCCGATCGCCGGCGCGTCATCGGCGTCACCGGCTCGGCGGGCAAGTCGACCGTCACCGCGATGATCGGCCACATCCTCAAGCGCTGCGTTGGCTCAAATCCGAAATCCGACATCCGAAATCCGCGCCCCCCCCGCGTCTGGGTCGGCGGCAACCTGGGCGGCTCATTGCTTGAGTGTCTCGACGACATCGCAGCCGAGGACTGGGTCGTCCTGGAGCTTTCGAGCTTCATGCTCCACGGCCTGGCCGAGGACCGGTGGTCCCCCCACATCGCCGTCGTGACCAACATCGCGCCCAACCACCTGGACTGGCACGGCTCATTCGAGGCCTACGTCGCCGCCAAGCAGGCGATCTTCGATCACCAGCAGCCGGGCGACATCGCGGTGCTGGGCGCGGGCGTGACCGAGCACCTGCGGCCGGGCGTTGGGCACGTGATCGAGCAGCACGTCGGGCCACCGCTGCCGGGCACGCGCATCTGCGAGGACCTGCCGGAGCTGCCGCTGAATCTGCCCGGCGCCCACAACGTGCGCAACGCGGTGTGCGCACTGGATGCGCTCTGGGCGGTCGGGATCACCGGTGCCGACGCCGCCGCGGCGCTGGCGGACTTCACCGGCCTGCCGCACCGCCTCCAGCTTGTCGCCGAGCACGCCGGCGTGCGCTGCTACAACGACTCCAAGGCCACCACGCCGGAGGCGGCGCGTCTCGCCATCGCCAGCTTCGATGCCGGGTGCGTGCATGCGATTCTCGGCGGCTACGACAAGGGCAGCGACCTGGCCGCGCTGGCGCGGTTTGCGCGGGCGCATTGCCGGGCGATCTACACCATCGGTGGCACCGGCGAGGTGATCGCCGACGCCGCGGAGGCGGGCGACGGGCAGGCCGAGGTCGTCCGCGCCGGCGAGCTGGACGCCGCCGTGGGCGAGATCGCGCGGCGCGCGCGTCGCGGCGACGTGGTCTTGCTGAGCCCGGGTTGTGCCTCGTGGGATCAGTTCGCCAGCTACGAGCAGCG
>SKPT01000030.1 GCA_007119405.1 Phycisphaeraceae bacterium | reverse complement strand
GCATGGTCACAGGCCGAGTCGCGCTCGGTCGAGGCGTTCGCGCACACGCTCGAGGATGAGCTGGCGCTGTCGGTCGAGGCGCTGGAGACCCTGCCCCCGGGGCCGGTGTCGATCGTGGCCCGCCTGGAGTATGGGCAGGGCCAGTTCGCCACCGACCGCCTCTCGCTGGAGGTGCTGCCCCGCTCGGGCGGCTCGGCACCGAGGCCGCGCATTGGCTTCACCGCTGCGCCGAGCACCTATCAGCAGGGCTCGGGCGCGACGATCGGCTTCGAGGTCCAGAACGTCAACGCCGACGCCGACGCCGACGCCGACGTCCTGGCCATCGCCTGGTCCGACGGCGAGGCGCGGATGGTCAGCGCGTTCGCCCACACCATCCCGGCCGCCAGCGGCGCGATCAGCGCCAGCCGCCTGGACGTGCTCCCGCCCGGCGCCAACAACGTGCAACTGCTGCTGCGCGTCGACGGCGAGAACGTCGACCGCGCCGACGCCTGGGTCCAGTTCCTCGCCTCCGACGACGACGACGATGACGATGGCGACGGGGGTGGCGGCAGCGGCAACGGCGACAACGGCGATGGCGACGGCGACAACGGCAATGGCGACGGTGACAACGGCAATGGCGACGGTGACAACGGCAATGGCGACGGTGATAACGGCAACGGCAACGGCGACGGCGGCGGGGGCGGCGACGACGGCACCGGTGTCGGGGGCTGGACCGAGATCCCCGACAACGCCCAGATCATCTACGTCAACGATGGCGACGACCTGACCGGCCTGCGCCGCAGCGGCACCGCCGAGAGCCCGGTGGTCTACATGGGCCGGCCCGGTCAGCCGCGGCCGGTGGTCGAGCGCATCTTCAACCACGTGAACACGCCGATGCAGCACGTCTGGTTCATCGGCATTGAGGTCGACGCCCGCGGCCACTCGTTCGGCATCCGCCTGCGCGGCGACATCCGCAACATCCTCATCGAGGACGTGAAGGTCAGCGGCGCCAAGGACAACATCGTCCTCCAGCGCTGGCCCAGCGACCGGCAGATCCGCGACATCGCCATCCGCCGCTCGGTCATCGTCGACGCCAACGACTCCAGCGGCCACAGCCAGGGCCTTTACGGTGCCCGGATCCGGAACCTGCTGATCGAGGAGTGCGTCTTCGACCACAACGGCCACACCAACGGCCATGACGCGACGATCTTCAACCACAACATCTACCTCGCCGCCTGCCAGAACGCCACCGTCCGCAACAACGTCCTGTCCCGCGGCTCGAGCTTCGGGCTGAAGATGTCGAGCAACAACACCGGCGACTTCGACGGCGCGGTGGTCGAGGGCAACCTGTTCCTGGGCAACGGCAACGGCATCACCATCGACAATTCCTCGCGCTTCGCCGAGTTCCACGCCCAGAACCTGAAGCTGCGACGCAACGTGTTCACCCGGATCGGGCGGCGCATCAACGGCACGAACCAGAGCTTTGGCATCCGCGCCCTGAGCATCCGCTGGGCCGAGATCCACGACAATTACTTCGTGGACAAGCCCTTCGCCGCCAGCCATCCGCCGATCCGCCTCGAGCCGAGCAACCGCCACCGCGACATCGATATCCGGCGCAACGTCGGCCACGAGTGGAACGGGCGCAGCGGCGACTACATCGTGGCGCCGGAGCACAGCAGCGTCGTGATCGGCGGCAACCTCATGCGGTTGCCCGCCAACCGCTACTACGACGCCTCGCGCACCGTGGCCAGCTACAACGCCGAGATCGGCGGCAGCGAGAGCTGGGTCGAGTTCGTCGAGGAGGCACGGCGGCAGCGGCGCGGGTTCTGGCGCGAGCAGTACACGCCCAAGCCCGTGATCGACTACATCGCCGAGGGCTTCACGCTTATGCCCACCTTTGACTGAGTCCCGGCCATTCTCCCCTCGGCGCGGGGCGCGACAGCGTCCCACGCCGTTTCGCCCAGCGTTCGCACTGACAAGCTCCGGGGACTCCGCTTGTCAGTGGCACCCGGCGCCTCGCACCCTCCCCTGATCCCTCCCTCAAGGGAGGGGGATTTGGCCGGACGTCCTTCCCGGCCTCCTGGCTTCCTCGTCTGTCTCGCATCCGTATTCACCCGTGGCCATGACCCGGTCGCGACATCGGGCACACGCGTGGCGTCACCGCTGATCGACATTCGTCTCGTGGATGGCCGATGGGCTGCGCGCGGCTGCGCGACCGCCCGCCTCGGCTGCGACGCCGAGGATCCGTCCACCGTCCCCGCCCCGTGGGCGCGCTGGGGCTTCGACGGCCGGCGACTCGATGCACGGGTCGACCGGTTCGGCCTGTTCAGCCTCTTCTATCACGCCGGCGACGAGCGCATCATGCTCAGCCCGTCGTTGACGGCGCTCATCGCTGCCGGCGCCCCGGCCGAGCCCGACCGGGCGGCGCTGGCGGTCTTTTATCGCCTGGGATATTTCCTTGACGAGGACACGCCGTTTGCGCGGATCAAGGTTCTGCCGGCGGACGGGGCGTTGAGCTGGGACGCTGGTCGGCTGCGCGTCACCGGCGGGGCGCGCGTCGTGGCGGCGGCACCCGTCGGACGCCGCGAGGCCGAGGACGGGTTCATCGAACGATTCCGCGCGAGCGTGGCGCGTTGCATGG